>CBCTHD010000017.1:0-14131 GCA_965146615.1 uncultured Clostridia bacterium | reverse complement strand
ATCCGCTGATGGCGCCGGCGTCAATGAACCCTGCTGCCGTGCCGTCGCTCAGGCTGATACCGGCATATTGTGCGGCGCGCGTCAAAATCACTGCCGCATCCTCGCGGGTAATCATGTCATTGGGACCAAAGGTGCTGCCATAACCGTTCACAATACCGCAAACCGCGCCAATGCGCACCACGTCATAATACCAATCTGTTTGTGCAACGTCTTCAAACACCGTCCCTTGGGTATCCGCCGTAAGCTGGAATGCTGCAACAATCATTTTTACAAATTCCGCACGCGTCACATTGCCCTCCGGGTCAAAGATTCCGTCGCCTTTGCCGTTCACCACACCGCGGTTGTACAGCGCCAAGATGGATTCCTGCGCCCATTCAGACCCTGCCAGGTCGTTAAATATTGCATTTTCTGTAGTGGGGTCCTCCTCTGTGCCTGTACTTGTGCCGTCCGACACAATTCCCACATAGGTGCTGCCACTGTTTTTGCCGCCGCTGCCGCCACTGCCGCTGCCACCGGCTCCCGGCGGCGTTGTCGTGATGGAACCGCCGCCGCTCGAGGACGCCGCGTATTGCGCCACAAGTGCGTTAAACTGCGCCGCAACCTCCGCGGTGGAGGTCAAGGTAAGATTCATCAAATCGTTGATAACGCCGGCACGCTTGGTATCGTTAGACAGCGCGTCATACGCGGTAAAATCCAATCCCAGCGCCGCCGTATTTGCCCGCAGCACTTCCTGCATCGTGCCGGAGGCAGTAATGTCATTCAGATAGCCAATGAGCGCCGCTTGCGCAAAGGATGCCTGCGCCGTTTCTTTGCTGGTCATATCCCCTTCCTTTGCCAATACCTGGTAGACAATGGTCCGGTTTGCTGATTGCGTAATTTTCGCGTAATTGCTGTTTGCTCCCATATCAAACCCATAGTAATCGTTATATTGTCCAATATAGGCTTGCAGCTGCGCCGCGTCCACCGTGGATTGCAGCAGTGCAAACGCCGCCGGCTCTTCAAACAGCCCTTGAATGATTGCGGCGCTGTCCAGGCTGTCCGCGTCGAATGTTGCGTCCACCACCGCTCCATAGGCGGCTGCTGTCAAATCGCCTGTCAATTTTTGCGCTTCTGCCGCCAACGCGGTAGAAATGCCCAGCTCCTCTGCCAACTCTGCCGTCAGTACGCGTTGCAATTCCTCCGCAGTTTCACACGCCGCGACGGCACGTATCGCCGCCAGCACCATATTGCGGTTGGTATATGAAATGGTTCCCGTAGCGGTTTCGCCACATGCCAGCAAATACGGATAAACACCGGTTTCGCCTTCCACGCCGTCCGGTCCTTTGGTCATGTCAAACTGGAACAGGAACTCTCTGTCACTTGCACTTTTTACCGTATCTGTGTAGTATAGTTTCTCCGTTAAAGCAGCCGGCGTATTTAAAATACCCTCCAATTGTGTGCCTGGCATAAATACCATTAACACCACGTTCGTTTCCGTTGCATTCAGCAAGCCGGAAACGGTGGCAATCCCCGTCGCCGCTTCCACACTGGGCGGGTCAATCACCTCAAAACCGCTACCCTCCGCCAGCGCCCCGAAGGTGCACAGCAGCATACATACCGCCGCCACCAGTGAGATTCGCTTGGCTCTGCTCTTGATTTTTTTCATGTTTTCCTCCACCCGCTTTCTATCGCTTTTCTGTTTTTTTATCCCTTCTATTGTGCACCGGGCGGACTTTCGCGCCCGCCCGCTGCCACGCTGTTATGCTACGTCAATTGCCACCAAAGCCTCCAAGGTTTCTCCGCCATCTCCGATTTTCCAGATGAAATAACGGATACTATAGCTTCCTTCTGCGGGTTTATGAACGATTTCCTCTGCCGAAAGGGAAACTGTTTCCCCTGTCTGAAGCGTTGCTTCCTTGCTCTTGACTGCCGCCAGCGAGGGTGCGCCCGTGCTGGTGACATAAAGCGCTGTCACAATCACAACCCGATCGTCCTCGGACGCCACATTTTTTGTGATGGTTATGCCCTCTGCCGTATTGCTGGCGTCAATGTAATAGTCAGCGCCCGGCTGCTGTCCGGACTCGGTTGCCGGCAGCATGGTAGGTGTGGCGAGACGCGTTGTATCCGGCGCGCCCTCGTAGATGTCCAAGTTGTCAATATAGAGTTTGCCAAATCCCTCCGTCTCATTGATACGAATCTGCTTTTCCGTCTGCGGATTGTTATTTAACATAAAGCTATTGCTTGTCGATTCTCCGGTCATCAAGTCCGTCAGCGTAATGGTGGTGGATGCGCCGGACGCGCCCGCTACCCCTACCTGCATTTGTACATGATACCAATGATTCGGCGTATAACGCATGTTCATATCGACGCCATTGTACTCAAAAATGCCGTCTGACCCAATTTCAAACGGTCTTCTGCTGATCGTGGGATACTGTATTAATACCATGAATCTGGTGGCTGTTGATATTTCATAGTTTTCATCCGTTCCGATGAAATCATACGCTATTGTGTATCCGTTGCTGTAGTTCAGCGCGTCCGTAAAATTAATGTTTAAATAAGCATCGGTGGACGTGCCGTCCAGCAGCAACGAAGTGTTTGTTTCTGACCATCGGTATGCGGTATCCATTTTCGTCGTTCCACTCTTCCATGCGTAGCTGCCGTTTTGCGACACAACAAAGTCCTGCGTTGTTCCCGACGCCGGCAGCGTCCAATTCTCAAACGTGTTTTGTTCAATGGCATCCGGTGTTTCATCTACCTGGAACACCGCACGCAGCGTTACATCCGCCGCCGGCATGGTAAATGTCAGCGGGTTTTGTGTCTGCTGCTCCGCCGTCAATGTGATGCCCTCCGCGGTCCAGCCCGCGAACAGGTATCCTTTCGCCGCGGTCGCCGTTACTGTCACTGTCACGCCTGCTTCAAATGTTTCTCCCGGCGTCGTCACCGCCGCGCTGCCCTGTGCGCTGTTGTCCGCGGCAGCAGTCACCTTGTAAGTTTTAATGTCCGGCGTGCTGTTTGCCACCGTAATTGCCACCGTGGGATCTGTACCGCCGTCCATGTCAAACGTCAGTGTATAGCTGCCCACTGCCAAGGTATCCAGATAATTCATCGAAAGCGTGTAAAGGTTACCGCTGACGGTATAATCTGTGCCAGCTGTCAGAGCAGCGCCGTTCACTTTCAGCGCGCTGAGCGTGTAGTCGCCTGCGTTCAGCGTCACGGCAACCACCGCGTGATTGTCGCTGCCGCTGTATTTATCATAGGTTGCCGCATTCGGTGTGACCGCCGCATTTGTTTTTTCTACAAAGGCTGCGGTAACGGTTACCGCATTTGCCGGCATGGTGAATGTCAGTGGGTTTGCTGTCTGCTGCTCTGCCGTCAATGTAATGCCCTCCGCCGTCCAGCCGGAAAACTTGTGGCCGTTGTTCGCCGTTGCTTCCACTGTCACGCTTGTGCCTTGCGCAAACGTTTCTCCCGCCGTCTTCACCGCCGCACTGCCCTGCGCTGCGTTTGCACTTCCCGCCGTTACCTTATAGGTGCCTTCCTCCGGCGGCGTGGTGCCCGGCAATAGGGTCGGCGTAGCCAGCCGCGTTCTGTCCGGCGCGCCGGTATAAAGGTCAATGTTATCCAAATAGAGTGCTATATTTCTACAGGTTTGAATCCAAACATTCCCAAATGCTCTCGCGGCATTGTTTGGTGAATAGCTGTAGCTTGCTGTCTGGTTTGCCGTGGTATCCGTCAAGGTAACAGTCGCCATACCGCTTGCCGGCATATACAATTCCACATGGTACCAGTGGTTCGGCTGGTACGTCATTGCGGCGCCCGTGCTATCCGTCAAATTCACACCATTGACCGCGAAACTGCCGCTGGTCTCCACCGTAAAGGCGCGGGTGCTCGACAGATAAATCAATTGCAATCTGGTGATGCTGGAAAAATCCGACACGGCAAAGGTGCCGAGAAAATCGTATGCAAATGTCCAGTCTGACAATGCTTCACCGGGTGTCAGCGAAAGATAGTTCGGTTGTTTTGTACTCTGTAACAACAAGGAAGCGTTCTGGGTATTCCCATCGTCCGCCATGTCCACCTGCAAAGTGGAAGATTGCCAACCATAGGCACCGTTGGCGCTGTTATAAACAAATTCCGTAGGTGTGGTGCCCGCTTCCAGCGCTGCCCAGCTATCCATGGTGTTTTGTTCAATGGTAACGTTCGTTTCCTCTATATCCTCTTCAAATGCCGCCGTCAGCGCCACGTCGTTATCCGGCATGGTGAACGTCAGCGGGTTTGCTGTCTGCTGCTCTGCCGTCAATGTAATGCCCTCCGCGGTCCAGCCGGAAAACTTGTAGCCGTTGTTCGCCGTTGCTTCCACTGTCACGCTTGTGCCTTGCGCAAACGTTTCTCCCGCCGTCTTCACCGCCGCACTGCCCTGCGCTGCGTTTGCACTTCCCGCCGTTACCGTATGGGGTTCGACGCTCGGCGTACTATCCGCTACCGCAATCGCCAACGCGGGGTCTGTGCCCCCGTCCATGTCAAAGGTCAGCGTTGCATCCCCTACAGGCAGCGTATCCAAATAGGTTGTTTTGATGGTGTAAACATTGCCCGCCACGGTATAGTCAGTCCCAGCGGTTAAGGCGGTATCCCCATGTTTCAGGGCAGTAAACGCACTGCTGCCGCCCGCATTCAGTGTCACCACAATATCCCTATGGTTTTCATGGGCAGCGTACTTGTCATAGTTTGCCGTTGTGGGTGTAATGGAGGTATCCACATTCGGTGAAAATGCCGCTGTTAGCGTCACATCCGCGTCTTCCACGGTAATTTCCAACGGATTTGCTGTTTTTTGTTCGTCTGTCAGCGTCATGCCGTCCGCTGTCCACCCGGCAAACGTATAGCCTGTCTTTGCCGTCGCCGTCGCTGTGGCAGTGCCGCCTGTTTTCAAATAGTTTTCCGCTGCATTTGCGCCGCCGGTCACGGAAACAGTTCCTCCGTTTTCGTCTGCACTCACGCCCGACACCTGAAAAGACGCGGCATTTGGTATCAGCGCGGCACGGTGCAACGCCCCGCCGGCCGTACCGGTATAAATTTCCACATTGTCCATATAAAGCGCAGATGTATTTGCATCGGCATAGGTCGCCAGAAAGACAATCGTCGAGTTGGGTTTCGTCGTTCCGGAAATAAGAACGCTCTTACTTACTGATTTGCCCGTCGCCAAATCTTCTATCGTCGTGGTCCATCTGGTTTCCAGCGGTGTGTCTGCATTCGACATGGTAAACTCGACCTTTGCATGATACCAATGTCCGCTCACGTAGTCTAAGTCCAAATCAGCGGCGTTTGTCTGAAATTTGTTGGTACTTGTATTGATGGAAATCGGCCGTCTGGTAATGTCCGTCATTTGCATGAGCCGCAGTTCCGTTCCGCTTGAGGGTGCAAACGTCCCCTCTCCGTATAGGTCAAATTCTATGACATAATCTTCTGTCGGCGCCTCTTTTAAGGTAATGGTATGGTTTCGTTCCGTCAGCTTCATACTTTTATCCGTTTGTCCGCCGCCCGTACCTGTCACAATTGTCGGCACGCGTACGAGCGTTAAGGTCGCGTTTTCGCCGCCAAAGTCCATGCCGCTTGTCAGCGTTGATAACGTCTCAAAAGTTTCCTGCACGATGATTTCTCCCGCTGCACCGACGGAAAGCGGGATTACAGCTGCCAGCATGACAAATACCAATGCCAGCGAAAGTAATTTTCGTTTCATTTTTTTCCCTCCTATTTGATTCTGAAACCAGTCAGCTTTGCGGCGTTTTCCGGCGCCGCTGCACCCCGATCATGCGCTGTCCGGGCTTGCATTTCGCCAATAAGCCGCCGCCTTTTTCATCCCTTCACTGCCCCTACCATCACACCTTTGACAAAATATTTTTGCAGGAAGGGGTAGACACACAGAATCGGCAATGTCGCAACGACAATGACGGCGTATTTGATGGTTTCTCCGACCGCCTCCTGATCGCCCACGGCAACCGATGTTGACATGCTGGAGGTATCGTTCTGAATCAAGATTTCCCGCAAAATAAGCTGTAGCGGGAATTTTTCTCTGGTGTTTAAATAAATCATGGCGTTGAACCAGCCGTTCCAATGCGCCACTGCATAGTACAAAATCATGACAGCGATGGTGGGCAGCGTCAGCGGCAGCACAATTTTCCACAAAATCGTGAAATGCCCTGCGCCGTCGAGCTTCGCACTTTCTTCCAACGACACCGGCACCGCTTCAAATCCGGTACGCATGATAATCAAGTTGAACACGGAGATTGCGCTCGGCAAAATGACAGCAAACCGGCTGTCATATAATCCGAGCCCTCTCACATTCAAATAGCTTGGAATCATTCCTCCCTGGAAGAACATCGTAAACACAATAAATATCGTAAGCACTTTTTGCGGCATAAAATTCTTGCGAGACAAAACGTATGCGCCAAGCGCCGTCAACGCGATGTTAATTACAGTCCCGACAATAACGATAAACAGCGTGTTGCCGTATCCTTTGACAATCATGGGGTTTTTAAACACCATTTTATACGCTGCGTTGCTAAAGCCCAGCGGGTGCAGCAAAGCGCCTTCATGTGCCATCAGTGCATTTGCATCGCTAAACGATGCAAAAATCACGTGCAGAATCGGATATAACATGGTGAACATGATGAGTACCATGAGGATATAATTGAACACTTCAAAGATGTTTTGTGCTTTACTTCGTCTAATCATCTCTTCTGCACCTCCTTTACCACAATGACGATTCACTCGCCCGTTTACTGATTTGGTTTGCCGCTATGACCAATATAAAGTTAATGACAGAGTTAAACAGTCCCACTGCCGTGGAGTAACTGTAGTCGCTTTGCAGCAGGCCGCGGCGGTATACATAAGAACTGATGACGTCGGAGGTAGAATAAATCGCTTCATTATACAATAAGATAATTTTTTCATATCCAACGCCGAGCACGCTTCCCATGCGCAAAATCAGCATGACCATGATGGTGGGCACAATGCTGGGCAGGGTAATGTGAATGGTTTGCTTCCAGCGGCCCGCGCCGTCAATTTCCGCCGCTTCATACAATTCCATGTCAATTCCGGTCAGCGCTGCCAGGTATACGATGCTGCCCCATCCGACGGTTTGCCAGATTTCCGAAATCACATAGATGGGAACAAACAACTCCGGCTTATTCAACATTGTTTCCCTGGGAAATCCAAAATAACTTAAAAAAATGGTAATGACACCATTGTTCATTGTAAAGGTGCGAATCATGCCACAAATAACCACCAATGAGATGAAGTGCGGCAGGTATGTAAGAGTCTGTACGGTTCTTTTGAACCAGTTACAGCGAATTTCGTTCATGAGCAACGCCAAAATAATGGGCGCCGGAAATCCGAACACCAGCGTGGTAAGACTAATAGTCAAGGTGTTGCCCAAAATCCGACCGAAGTAGGGATCGGTGAAAAAGCTGATAAAATGCTCCAATCCCACCCATTCGCTGCCCAAAATCCCTTTGCGGGGATTAAAGTCCTTGAACGCGATGATCGCGCCGTACATGGGCTTATACTGAAACAGCAGGAAATATGCCACGACCGGAATCAGCATAATATAGAGCTGATAATTGCTTCGGAAGTCCGCCCGCAGGCGGGCTCCGAAGCGCGGTGTAATATATCCCTGTGTGGGGCTTACACTTGCTTTCATAGAATCTTGTTCCTCCTATTATCTTGCCAAAAACCGACGATATTGCTCATTTTTAATTTCCAGTACACGGTCAATCCCTTTATCCTTTAAATCGCTGATATAAGCGTCCCAGTCACTGATGGGTTTAATGCCCATAATGAATTGCAGAATACTTTCGTCCACATAGGTATCAATCGCGTTGGTCAATTTTGCCAGTTCACTGGTTTCCTCTTCTGTTGCGCTCACCGTTGGAACGACGTGCGCACTTGCGTTGGTGTTCACCCAGCGCTCGATCGCCTCAAACTGCTGCGGCCGTTCGTAGTACTGTTCTATATACCCTTTGTCCTGAATAAACGGACCACTGCCCGCCGCACGGATGTAGCGCATGAGCGCGTTGGTTTTTGTTAATCCTTCCTCATTGTGGAGCACCTTATCGGTGTAGGTCGGTACGCCGTCTACCATGGTGTAACTCTCGCCTTCTATACCGAAGTTGTAGAGCAGCCGGCCATCTTCGCTATATGCAAAATCCAGGAACCTCGCCGCCACTTCGGGATATTTGCAGGCGGTGGTGATGGCTGCGCTGGTGCCCACTTCAAACTGCGGGCTATATTGTCCGAATTCCGGCGTTTGTCCGCTTTCCAGCACCGGATACGGGGTTCCGACCAAGGTATATCCCTCTTCCGAGGAGGCGGTCATCCATTTGTCCAGTCCGCTGCCGCAATATGCCACGGTTGCCCCGGATTTTCCTGTCAACATATTGGTATCTAAAATGGTCTGGTCCGTCGTTGCAATGTTATTGTCAAGCAGTTTTTCTTCATACCATTGATTAAAGGTTGTTAAAAATTCCTTGCACGCCTCTTCCGCAGGGCCAAATTTAATTTCGTCTCCGTCCAAATAATAATCACGCGAAATGCCGTAAGCGCCAATGAACGGACTCATGGTTTTCAGGTTGTTCAACAAAAAGCTGAGCGGCGCCTCTGCGCCCTTTTCGTCGCGGAATTTCACCAGCATGTTGTGCCAGTCGTCTATCGTTTCCGGCACCTCAAGTCCCAGTTCTTCCAGCCAATCTCCACGCACCATGGGGCCCGCGGACACACAGAGTACCTCGTCGCCATGAATAAAGGGGAACCCGTAATAGTCGCCCGCATCTGTCTTTGCCCATTTGTCCACTTCGGGATTTTCGTCATAATACGCTCTTAGATTTTCTATGTAGCCTTCGTCCATTAAATCGTTTAATGCAATAATGACCTCGTCTGAAATCGCCTTTTGTGCACCGCCGGTATACGCATACCAGTTGTTTTGAATGATGTCGGGCAGTTCATTTGCCGCAATCATCAAGTTTAATTTTTCACTTTCCTGTCCCGCTGCCGGGTGCTGAAATTCTATTGTCACGCCCGTTTCTTTTTGAAGCTCCTGTCCAAACGGCGTGTCACCCAGGTTCGCCGCCGTCACGCTCGTCATGCTGTCCAGCGGCAGCCAGTACGTCAACGTCACTTCTGTTTCCATCGGATATTTGCTAATGTCGCCTACGTCTGCGGTTGTTTCACCGTCGCCGTTTCCACAACCCGACAACGCAGCGGACAGTGCGATACATGCTGCCAACATTCCTGCTGCTATTTTGTGTTTTTTCATTTCAAAAACTCCCTTCCAAATATTGTTATAACGCGGCTTATCAACAGACTCTGTGCCCGCCGATGCTATAGTTTTATTATAAATAATTTTTTTCTTGCCGTAAACAGGCACTTTGCCACATAGAGGGACACCTTCACAGGTATCTCGCTTATTTTAGGCGTTTGCAGCGGTCTTTTCTACTGCGCCGGAACGTCATTGGGTACTGTTTTTCGCTTCAATTTGCAACAAGATTGTTTTCGTTTTCATGCAATCTGCCACTATACACGGTCCGCCGCTTGTGATATAATACCCTTATAGAATGATTTTACAGGAAGTGGCACATGATGTATTTGTTTGATTACCATACCCATAGCAAATATTCCATGGACAGTCAGGCGCAACCGGACAATGTTTGCCGCGCGGCGGTGCAAAAGGGCTTGAAAGAAATCGCCATCACCGACCATTTTGACCCAACTGCCGCGGATGAGGACTGCCTGCATTGCTATGATGCAGACGCGGCGCAGGAGGAAATGGCACGCGTGAAAGCTGACTGGCAGGGGAAACTGACCGTCCTCTACGGGCTGGAGTTGGGACAGGCGCATAAATACAAAGCGGCAGCAGCGCGGATTTTAACCCGCCCTTTTGACTTTGTGATTGGGTCCATTCATAATATTGAAGGGGACGGTGACATCGCCCTGGTACACTATAACCAGTTTCACTACGAGGTGTTTGAACAGTCTTACCGGGAACTTTTAGCGCTCTCCCGTGAGACTTGCTACGATTGCTTGGGACATATCGACTACCCCAAACGCTATGCCGCGGTGCAGAAATTCCCCTATACCGAGCGGCGTTATATGGACTACATACGACAAATTTTGAAAAACGTGATTGAAAACGGCAAAGGCATTGAAATCAATACGTCGGGGCTGCGCCAACAGGTGGGCGCAACGTTGCCCTCCAAATCCATTTTGAAGCTGTATCGGGATTTGGGCGGCGAAATTATCACAACCGGTTCCGATGCGCACGTGCCTCATGCGGTGGGGCAAAACATTGCGGACGCACAGGAGCTGCTGCGTTCGCTGGGCTTCCGTTATGTGACGACGTTTGAAGCGCGGCAGCCCACAATGGTAAAACTTTAAGGATGCGGGGAATTTTGTCTTGAGAACTGTATGTGTTTCCACCCCCCGTATGCCTGAGAAGCAGGTGAAACAATGGCAAAGATACCGCTGCGGGAAACCCTTGTGGTGGAAGGCAAATATGACAAACAAAAACTCTCCGCCCTCTTCGACACTTGGGTAATTGCGGTGGGCGGTTTTCGTATTTTTCAAGACCGCGCTCTGCTGGAGACCATACGCCGCGCCGCGCATAAGACCGGCATTATTCTTTTGATGGACGCGGATGGGGCGGGGCTTGTTATCCGCAACTATTTGCAGGGCGCCATCGGTGCGGCGTACGTCAGGCACGCCTATACGCCACAGGTGCCGGGCTGCGAAAAACGCAAGCGCGTGCCGGGCAAGGAAGGATTGCTGGGAGTGGAAGGCATTGCGGACGAGATTCTGATTGACTGCGTGCTGCGCGCCGCCGCCCTGGACGATACGCCGGCCGCGGCAGCAGACCCGCTGACCCGGCTGGACTTGTATGAGTTGGGGCTATCCGGCGGGGCGGGCAGCGCGGCAAGACGGCGGACGCTGCTGGCACACTGCGGGCTGCCGGATTATTTATCCACGAATGCGCTGCTGGACGCGCTGCGGTATCTCTATGGCAGAGACGAATTACTGCAACTTTGCGCACAGTTGTTTGAAACAAATCACAGCCAATAAACCGGCACCTGTCCGTTGGGCGCACACCGGCAGATACCTATTTTTTGCTTTTCATTGAAAAAAACGGCATAGATTATGCCTGAATGAACAAACTAAACAATATTGAAATGAAACGAAAGGAGCGTTTATAATGTCTGTTATCACCATTCAACAAACGAATTTTGACGAAGAGGTTTTGTCAGCTTCCCAGCCGGTATTGCTGGATTTTTGGGCGGAGTGGTGCGGTCCCTGCCGTATGCTTTCCCCGGTGGTAGACGAAATTGCAGACCAATATGCGGACAGCGTTAAGGTGGGCAAAGTCAACATTGACGAGGAGCCGGAGTTGGCGCAAAAGTTTGGCGTGATGAGTATTCCTACGCTGATTCTCTTCAAAGACGGGCAGCCAGTCCAGACTTCTGTGGGTGTAAAGCCCAAAGCTGCTATAGAAGATATGCTGAAATAATGCCGCCTATACGCGGCACAGAATCATCGCCACGAGGAAAGCAGTGGTTTGTTTAACCCCCGGGAAGTGGCAGGACTTGCTCCCGAAAGGCGGTAGGAAGATTTGCCATTGCAAGATTATCACGGGCAGCCATTTACCGATGGCTGTCCTTTTTTGTCTTCCTTCTTACCGGTAAACGAAGCAAGGTTTTCTTGTATTGTACAGGAACGGGCGCGGGTAGCGCCGTATTTAAGGCTTGCATGAATGAAACGGCAAAATGAGTGGCTTCGCCAAGCGATAAGTGCAAAAAAAGAGACTGCCCCGCCTTTTTGATCGGGACAGTCCTTTTGCATCATATTTGGTTTATGCTGTACGGGCGCTGCAAACTAACCGGTTACCCGTTGTGCCAGCGTATCCACTTCTTGAAGGCGCGCCGGAATATCAATTAGCTGCGGACAGTGCTGGGTACATTTACGACAGACCACACAATGCGCCGCCTGTTTTTCTTCCCCCGCTGCAGCAAATGCATCGCGCGCCGCCGCCGCGTTTTCTGTCATTTTAAACTGGTTGAAGATTTGGAACATCAGCGGAATATCCACGCCCGCCGGGCAGTCCATGCAATAGCGACAGGCCGTACAGGGCACTGTTCTGCTTTTTAAATAAAGCTGTACAGCACGCTGTAGCAGCGCTTTATCCTCCGGCGTAAGCGGCACAAATGGGGTCATCGTCTGAATGTTGTCCCGCACCTGCTCCGGCGCACTCATGCCACTGAGCACAGTCATCACATTGGGCAGCGATGCAGCATACCGCAGCGCCCAGGATGCCGCCGACCGCGTGGCGTCCGCCTCCCGCAGCAACGACACCGCCTCCGGACTGAGCGTCGCCAAGGCGCCGCCCCGCACTGGTTCCATCACAATACACGGCAACCCATACGTCTCCAGCAATTCATACTGCCGCTTCGCATTCTGCATTTCCCAATCCAAATAATTGAGCTGAATTTGCGCAAAATCCCACTTATGTGTTTGTAGGATTTCTTCCAACAAATCCGGTTTGTCGTGGAAGGAAAATCCCAACTGTCGGATTTTTCCTGCCTTTTTTTGTTCGGTTAGATAGTCATAGACGCCAAATTCTTCCAGCCGTTTCCAGTGCCCGCGATTGAGGGAGTGGCACAGATAAAAATCAAAGTAGTCCACGCCGCATTTTCTGAGCTGCTCATGAAAGATACGGTCCACATCCTCCTTTGTTTCCGCCATCCATACCGGCATCTTGTTTGCCAAGTAAAAGCTGTCGCGTGGGTATTTTTTCAGCGCCTGTCCAATGAACAACTCCGACTGTCCGCCATGGTACATATAAGCCGTATCAAAATAGTTGACGCCGTGCGCGTATGCATAGTCAATCAACGCCTGTGCCTGTTCAAAATCAATATCCTGTTTTTCCGGGTCCACCTTGGGGAGCCGCATACAGCCAAACCCCAGTAAGGAAATTTCCGCCCCGGTATCTTTGTACTTCCGTTTTTCCATAAACCAATCTTTCTCTCCTTCCGTCTATGCGTCAATCGACACACATAAACTCCGTCTCCCAAATTAACGTCTCTGTCCCGTTTCTCCAGCAGCATGTAGTTGGTCTCCTTCTAACACCTGACTTTTTTCACAGCTGCTTCTACCATTTATTGTATCACAATCCTCTATTGCCTGCAAGCGCTTTGCCAAAAAAATAGCCGCAGCGTTTTTCCTCTGCGCTGCGGTCATATTGGCTCCTCGTCCCCTTTCTTTTTCTGACTGTTGTTGTTACTTAAATTTTCCCGCTGCACGGCAATTGTCGCCAATGTATCGCCCAACTGTTCAAATATAGCGGCAGCAAAATCCAACTGTCCATTGTCCAAATCCTCCGCCATCACATTTGCAAGCAGCGTAATGAGCGCCGTTACCTCAAAGGGCGTCATGCCCACCCCTCCCTTTCCGCCGGCAAAGTTTCCCTTTTTCCATTATATGCACAAAAGCGGTAAAGGAATATTCCCGTAAGAATTTTTCAAAAAAATTTAAAAAGGGGCTTTTCAAACGCACAACTTTATGATATAATAGATATATAGCGTCTATTTGTAGAAGAATTTCTTCGTCCGGAGACGCTCGTAGCCGCCCCCTGTGTGCCGGGGCAAAAAGTGTATATTTCGGGGTGTAGCGCAGCTGGTAGCGTGCTTGACTGGGGGTCAAGAGGTCGCAGGTTCAAGTCCTGTCACTCCGACCAAACAAAAAAGGGATTCCCGTTAGGGAGTTCCTTTTTTTATTTGGTTTTTCATGGATAGGACTTGAACCTTAAGAAGGTTTGCGCGTATATAAATCGTTACGGGTGCACGATTTTAGCGCAAAGTCCCGCAGCGGCTTTGCCGCAAGGGGGCAGCACGGCGGCTCGCCGGGCGCGTCCTGTCACTCCGACCATTGAAAATCCCTTATGCCATGCGGTATAGGGGATTTTTATTTTTAAAAATAATACAATTTTGATACATTTTGTTTTAGTACCACAACGATTCTGTAAAACGCGGGACGCTTTTGACGCGCCCCGCTGTTGCTTTATCCTACACCTCACAAAGAAAGACTTGACATTTTTCTCAACTGTGATATAATAAAA
>CBCTHD010000016.1:0-14496 GCA_965146615.1 uncultured Clostridia bacterium | reverse complement strand
CTGTTTTCTGCAGGCGGCTCCACCAGTGAAACGTTTGCGCCCATCGCGGCGGCCCATGGCTGCATTGTGATTGACAATTCCAGCGCGTGGAGAATGGAGCCCGACGTACCGCTGGTAGTGCCGGAAGTGAACAGCTATGACCTGGAATGGGCAAACAAGAAAAATATCATTTCAAATCCCAACTGCTCCACCATTCAGGCGATGGTAGCGCTCAAACCGCTGGACGATAAATATACCATTAAGCGTGTGGTTTATTCTACCTACCAAGCGGTATCCGGTGCAGGAATGGGCGGTTGGAAAGATTTGGAAAATGGGCTGAAGGGAGAAGCGCCGCAGAAGTTTCCGCATCCGATTGCAGGTAACTGTTTGCCGCATATTGACGTATTTACGGAAAGCGGATATACCAAAGAAGAAATCAAAATGGTGAATGAAACAAGAAAAATCCTAGGGAAACCCGATATGCGCGTAACGGCGACAACGGTTCGTGTACCGGTATTTAACAGCCACAGCGAATCTATTAATCTGGAATTTGAAAAACCGTTTGACTTGGCGGAGTTGAAACAGGTTCTGGCGGACGCGCCCGGCGTGATTGTACAGGACGATCCGGCGAACAATGTTTATCCAATGGCGATAAATGCGACGGGGCATGACGAGGTTTATGTCGGCAGAATTCGCCGCGACGACAGCGTAGAAAATGGTTTGAATATCTGGGTGGTAGCGGATAACATCAGAAAAGGGGCGGCTTCCAATGCCGTTCAAATCGCTCAAAAATTGATTGAAATGTGGGCAGAATAAGCCTACCCGAAAAGGAGCGTGTAAAAATATGAAAAAGACCCTGTTTACAGGCAGCGGCGTCGCTATTGTTACACCGTATACAGAAAACGGCGTAGATTTCGACATGCTTGGCAAACTGATTGAATTCCAGATTGCGGGTGGTACTGACGCCATCGTCATTTGTGGAACAACGGGCGAAGCGTCGACCATGCCTGACGAAGAACATTTAGACGTGATACGCTATGGTGTGGAAAAAGTGGCGGGACGCATACCGGTGATTGCGGGAACGGGCAGCAACGATACAACGCATGGTATCCGGCTTTCCAAACGGGCGCAGGAACTCGGCGCGGACGGGTTGCTGTTGGTGACGCCGTATTATAACAAAGCCTCTCAAAAGGGGTTGTATGAGCATTTCAGCAAAACGGCGCAAAGCGTGGATATTCCTGTGATTTTGTACAATGTACCTAGCCGCACTGGTGTAACGATTGCGATTGATACATATAAAAAGCTGGCGGAAATTGACAATATTGTTGCGGTCAAGGAAGCAAGCGGGAATTTGGCGTATGCCTCCCAAATTCGTGCAGCATGCGGCGACAAGCTGGACTTGTATTCCGGCAACGATGATGTGATTGTTCCCATGCTGTCCATTGGCGGCAAAGGGGTAATTTCTGTACTGGCAAATGTTTTACCGCAGGAAACGCATGACATCTGTGCGCGTTATTTTGCGGGTGATGTGCAAGGCAGCATGGAATTGCAATTAAAATATATGGACCTGATTGCGGCACTGTTCATTGAAGTAAATCCCATTCCGGTCAAAGCGGCGCTGGGATTTATGGGCTTTGACTGTGGGAAATATCGTTTGCCTTTATGTGAAATGGAAGAAAAAAATGCGGCTGTATTGAAAGAAGCAATGAAGGGCGCGGGAATCGCTCTCGTATAAAAAAGGTGCGTGAAAACAAATGATAAAAATGATACTCAGCGGTTGCAATGGGAAAATGGGACAATCAATTGCCCGCTTGACGGCGAATATGGACGATGTGGAAATTGTCTGCGGAATTGATTTACAGGACCAGGGCTTGTATGATTTTCCGATTTATTCTTTACCGCCGGCGTTTACAGGGCAGGCAGATGTGATTGTTGATTTTTCCCATCCGAGTGCATTTGAAAAGCTGACAGAGTTTGCGCTGGAGCGGAAGATACCGTTGGTGATGGCGACGACGGGACTGGATACAGCACAGCAGGAACGTTTGAAAGTCTTGTCAAAATCCATTCCCGTATTTTTCTCTGCCAATATGTCGCTTGGCGTAAACTTATTGATTGATTTGGTGAAAAAAGCTGCAAATGTGCTGTATGACAATTTCGATATAGAGATTGTGGAGCGGCATCACAACCAAAAGGTGGATGCGCCCAGCGGAACGGCGCTTGCGATTGCAGACGCAATTAATTCTGTTTTAGATGATGAAATGGAATATGTCTATGACCGTCACTGTGTCCGTAAAAAACGCGGCAAGCAGGAAATTGGCATTCATGCATTGCGCGGCGGCACGATTGTCGGTCAGCACAATGTTGTGTTCGCGGGGACAGATGAAATCATTGAACTGAGCCATACAGCGACTAGCAAAGAAGTGTTTGCGGTAGGAAGCATCCGTGCGGCGCGCTTTCTGCAAGGAAAAACGCCCGGTATGTACAGTATGGCGGAGTTGGTGGAATCCCTGTAAAGGGAGGATAGAAAGGAAGGGAACTATGAATCAGGCAATTCAAACGATTCGGGTAGTCGACGGCGTTTCCATTATCAATATCTCGGGGTTGCAGGACGATATTCGGTTGATTGCCCGCATTCTGCGGGACGTGGCAGCTCGAAATATTAACGTGGATGTAATTTGCCAGACAACATTTGAAAAAAGTAAGACAGTAACCTTTGCTTTCACGATCGCAGATAGTGATGTACATGAGACGGTAAAAACATTGGCGCCTTACAAAAAGCAAATTGAGAATTTTGTGGTGGAAGTGGACAGCGGAAATACCAAAATATGTGTGGAGGGAAAACGGATGGCTGCACAGCCTGGTGTAGCAGCGGCAGTATATGAGGTGTTAGCAGAAACAGATGTGGAGACAAAATTAACATCGACCTCAGAAGTAGATATTTCCATTGTGGTAGCGGACCGTTTTGCAGACGCAGCAGTTTCGGGACTACAGGCGCTGATAAAATAATGGTAACATGAGGGGCTGTAAAAATCTCAATTTACAGATTGTTTGGGGATGTTGAAGGTTTATTGAGCAACCGCAAGATAGAGATGCAGCGTTTCTTGACAAATCGTTTTATGAGATATTTTATAGCCCTTATAAAATTAGAACAAAGTAAAATAGGCTGCGGATTTCGGGGGTTAAAGGACAATCAACGGGGGAACGAAAATCGCGGATATGGCTCCACAACGCAGAAACATAGGGTTTGAGCTGTTGCAGCTCGCTGGGGCGTGCACTTGTTTGACGGGCTTAGAAACTCCGGTTGGACTGGTTAAAATTTATGTTGAATTCGCTTCTTCTTTATGATACAATAAAGAATGTCAGTTTAAAATGTCCGCGCAGGGAGACAGGTCGCGGAAACATGGAGGGAACGATGGTAGACAAAATGAAAAAGCTGTTTTCAGCAAAAATGTCTTCACTAACAAGAAAATGGCTATTATCTTATATACTCATTTTGGTGATTCCGTTGGTCACCAATTTATTTTCACAAATCTATTCTTATGCCAAATTGAAAGAAGAATTGATTCAGTCCAATACAAACTTGGTGGCGCAAATTAATTCGGATTTGGACAGGCTGTTTTCCAGTGCGCAGCGGATGGCGCTGGATGTCGCCTACGCGGAGTCCGTGCAGAATTTGTTGCAAATGGACAAACTGGGACAGGTGGACGTGCGTGATATTTATAATATGACGCTGGAGATTGAACAAAACAGCAAATACGAAGAAGTTACAGGTTCTTATTTTATCTATCTTCCTGAAACGGGATATGTCATCACGTCCAGTAGAGTTGTTACATTAGAGGAACTTTATAGAATTAAAGGAATCACGACTGATTTCGATGTGTGGAAGCGGTTGATAGAAGAGGAGAGTGGCTGGCTGAGTTATAGTACAAACAGCGGTGGCGAGTTTTGTTTCATTAATCAGGTGAAAACCGATCAAACCAGAGGCGTTGTTAGCTCTGTCGTAACACCGGCGGACTTGAGTGTCGTTGTGAATGCCTATGCAGATCATTCCGATATTTTTGTATATGATCAAAGTAATGGCAATTATATTTCTTTGGGTACCACACAAATGGATCATACTTTAGAAGGACAGGTTTTTACCAAAACGTCCGGCGTTATTCCGTTCCACAACAGTACTGCTGTATACCGGAGAATGAATTACACATCCTTTTATTTGGTGTATGTTATGTCTAATAGTGTGTTCTGGGGACAGATGTACAGTGTGATTTTCAGTTTCTTGTTCAGTGTGTTAATTTGTTTGATTATAGGACTTGCAGCAAGTTATTATTTGTCGAAAAAGAATATTAAGCCGATTCAGCAAATTGCACATCTGCTGAATGCAGAGAGCGATGAAGGCAGCCAGGTGCAGGAGGACTATCAGTACATTTATCAAGCGATAGTCGGAACATTGGAAAGCAGACGGGATATTAAGCAACAACTGGATAAACAGAGCAGTGCTCTGAAAGAAATGCAGTTGCGAAAATTACTTAACGGACAGATAGAGGTATACCAAAATGAACAAATTGCATTACGGGAGCAGATGCAGTTTTTATCAAATCGTTTTTTGGTATGTATTTTATATGTGGAAGATTTCGAAGAAGTAATGGTGCAGCAAAAGCATCAAGAATCCTTCCAGGAACTATACGATATTATGGTAGAAATTATTTCTACGGCATTGGAACGTATATTTGCAGATAATGGCGTATGTTATACGATTCAGGAAAACGGCATTGTTACCGTGTTATTGAATTTTGCGGAAGGTAAAATGGAAACCAAAGAACAGTTGCAAGGATTGTTGCAGGATTTTTGTGAAGAACTTTATGATAAAGATCATATCACACTGAGTATATATGCGGGTGATATACAGCAATCCTTGGGCGAAATAGCGACTTCCTATCAACACGCTTTGACTACGATGGAAGAAGGGGTGCTGATAAGCGAGGCAGAGGTGACATGGTATGATGAGATTCAGCATGAGGTAACACAGTATTACTATCCGTTGGACAAGGAGCATTTTATGATTTCTGCGCTGAAAGAAGGAGATGTTGCGGGCGCGAATGCGATATTTGAGCAAATCTGGCAGGCAAATTTTGCGGAAGGTACAGATAATCCTTATGGGAAATGGATTATTAACAACCTTGTGAATGTACTCATGAAAACGGCTCTGGATATTGAAGTGAAAAATGAGGTGCAGCTGGCGTCACAGCTGAATTTGGAACGCCTGGCGACCAGCGGGCTACATCCCAATATTTTACATGACGATTTGAGCAATGCAATTGACACTATTTGTAAAATGGCAAAATCCTTTGGCCGAAAAACAGAGGATATATCTTTGTCGGAAAGAATATCGGAATATATTATGGAACATTATCAGGACCAAAGCCTGTCCATTAATATGTTAGGCGAAAAATTCGGACTGACGCCGCATTATTTATCCAAACTGTTCAAAGAGCAAACCGGCAAAACCTTGCTCGATTTTATTCATCTGGTGCGCTTAGACCATGCAAAAGAAATGCTTGTGAGTCGGGACCGGACAGTAGAAGAGATTGCCATAGAGGTCGGATATACCAATCGTGTGACCTTTACCCGTGCATTCAAAAAATACTTTGGTATGACACCGGGAAAATATTTGGAAACGATTTAACAATAGCCAGAACCTGTGCCCGTGGAATAGGTTCTGGCTTTTTAAGTGGTAAGGGTATGGAGGAATGCTAGAAAGAATGTTTTTCGCATACATATAGAATAGGAGAAGTGAATCGGAACAACCAGGGAAACGGAGGCGAGCGGGCGGTGGAAGGGAAAAAAGAGGATAGAACGAATGCAAAAGGGGCAATTGGAACAGAACAATTGGTTGCGATTGCAGGTGTTTTGGCAGTTGCTATTTCCGATAATCTGACGGAAATACAGCTTGCAACAGTGACGAATTTACTACAACTCATTACATATAACCTGTTCTCCATTACGGCGCAGCGTTCCATCAATAACCGCCAAGAGGTAGTGTTGCCTGATTCTACGCTGTTTTTTTAACGTTGCAGCTTTCATAAAAATGCGGTAAGAATTTGTCTAATTTCTATGCAAAATAGGCTTTTGTGTGCTTTTCCTCTTGAAAAAAACATTAAAATTGTATATAATAGTATGGTAGTAGTATAATAGGGTAATTGTATAGATAGAAGGGAATGCGTGAGGTGGATAACCGATTTAAAATTTCGGAAAGCTATTTGCAGCAGAGTCATGAAGCGATGCAGGAGGTCTACGCACTGCTGCAACGGTATAGAGAGGAAACCGGGCGTCAAATGCTTGCCTGCACACATGTCTATGGCTGTCAGCAAAACGTAGCGGATATGGAATTGCTGCGCGGAATGCTGGCGGAGATGGGATATGGATTCACGGAGCAGGAAGAACAGGCGGACTTGATCATCATGAATACCTGTGCCGTCCGCGAAGGTGCGGAATACCGGATTTATGGCAATCTGGGTGCGCTCAAACGCTATAAAGAAAAAAATAAAGAATTGCGTTTGGTGCTGTGCGGCTGTATGATGCAGGAACCTCATGTGTTAGACTATATTCGACGGTCATTTCCCTATGTAGATGTGGTGTTTGGTACACATAATTTGGTGCACTTTCCCTGTTTGTTGCTGGAAAATATGCAGCGGCGCAAACGGGTCATTGAAGTGCTGGAGGATGCGGACAAGATTGCGGAAGGATTTCCTGTAAAGCGGGACAATCCTTACAGCGCGTCTGTCACTATCATGTCGGGCTGCAACAATTTTTGCTCCTATTGCATTGTTCCTTATACCAGGGGCCGGGAAAAGAGCCGGACGCCGGAACATATTTTGGCAGAAGTCCGCGGTCTGGCGGCAAATGGCTGCAAGGAAATAAGGCTGATTGGGCAAAATGTCAATTCTTATGGAAAAGATTTAGACTGTGGCATGACATTCGCACAACTCTTGCGGGAAATCAACGGAGTAGCCGGAATTGAGCGGATTCAATTTATCACGTCGCACCCCAAGGATTTGAGCGACGAGCTCATTGACGCGATGGCGGAATGCGAACATGTCTGCCGGAGTCTGCATTTGCCGTTTCAGGCAGGTAACAACCGTATCTTGAAGGAAATGAACCGCAAATATACAAAGGAGCAATACTTGGAATTGGTGCATAAAATCAAAACCAAAATGCCGGATATTACGCTCACAACAGATGTGATTGTCGGCTTCCCAGGGGAGACCAAGGAGGAGTTTGCCGACACATTGGATGTGATACGGCAAGTGGAGTTTGACGGCGTATTTTCCTTTTTGTATTCCAAACGCAAAGGCACACCAGCGGCGGAGAAGCCGGACAAGGTGGACAAGCAGGAAAAGCAGGAAAACTTTAACCAATTGTTGAAAGTGCAGGAGGAAATCGGATACCGCCGCAACCAAATATATGTGGGACAGGTCTGCGATGTCCTTGTGGAAGGACCCAGCAAAAATGACCCCAACATGATGAGCGGCAGATCATTCCATGGGAAAATTGTTCATTTTCCGGGCACAGCGGACTTAACAGGACAAATAATCCCGATAAAAATTCAACATGCGAAAACCTTCTACTTAGTAGGAGAAACAATATAATTTAAAAAGAGAGAAATGGAGAAATGAAAAGATGGATGTTTTAGAACAAGCAAAGGCACTGGGACAAGCGATTGCCGCGTCTGATATTTTTATCACATTTAAAAATGCGGAAGCGGCATATCAGGGCGATCAGACAGCGCAGGAGCTAACGCGGGCATACAATGAAAAACGCGAGCAGCTGGCAAAGAAAGCGGCAAAAGAAAATGTGACCCCGCAGGAATTGCTGGAGGTACGCAAACAAATAAATGCGGAATTTGAAAAGCTGACAGAAAATGATGTGATTCGCAAATATGTCAGCACGAAACAACAATTAGACGAACTGATGCATAAGGTGGACAGCGTTATCCGCTTTGAAGTGACCGGAGAGGAACAGGCCGCAGGCGGGTGCAGCGGAAGCTGTGGAAGCTGTGGAGGCTGCCACTAAATCAGCTTGCATGAGGGCAGGACAAGCATATAGGGAGGAACATCTGCATGGAACAATTCACACCAATGATGCAGCAATATTTTAGAGTGAAAGAACAACACCCGGATTGTATCTTGTTTTACCGGCTGGGTGATTTTTACGAAATGTTTTTTGAGGACGCCGTTACAGTTTCCAAGGAACTGGAATTGACGCTGACAGGCAGAAGCTGCGGCAAAAAAGAGCGGGCGCCTATGTGCGGCGTGCCGTTTCACAGCGCGGATAGCTACATTGCGCGGTTGGTGGAGCGCGGCTACAAAGTGGCGATTTGCGAGCAGCTGCAGGACCCGAACACCACCAAAGGAATGGTAGACCGTGGCGTCGTGCGCATTGTAACTGCCGGAACTTTAACGGACGAAAATGTTCTGGAAGCCACGTGCAATAATTTTATGGCATCCGTTTGCAAAGATGAGAATGGAGTATTTGCGGCTGCGTTTGTGGATTATTCTACCGGTGAATTGTTTGTGACACAATTTGATGACGACATTTATATGAACCTGCAAAATGAATTTGCGCGTTTTATGCCGTCGGAAGTGCTGTTTGCAGACGATGTTTCCATTGATCGCCAGATTTTTGACCTTGCCAATGAAACGATTGGCGCTTATGTTTCAACCGGTACGGAAGAATATTACGACCCGCAGATTGCACGCAGAGTAGTGCTCAAACAGTTTGAGGCAAAATCTTTGGAGGAATTAGGTTTGCCGGAAAACGGGCCTATGACCAGTGCGGTCGGGTCATTGATCTCCTATATTATTTATACGCAGAAAACCGATATTTCCCATATTAACCGCGTGCAAATATACAAAATCGGAGAATTTATGGATGTGGACCTCTCCACCAAACGGAATTTGGAACTGGTGCAGAATATGCACAGCAAGAACAAACGTGGTTCTCTACTCTGGGTGCTGGATCAGACCAAAACGGCAATGGGCGCGCGAACCATGCGAAAATGGGTGGAACAGCCGCTCATTCACAGCGGGAAAATTCAAAGCAGACTGGACAGCGTAGAAGAGCTGATTCAAAATATGCAGGTGAAGACGGATATAGAGGAAGCGCTTTCGTCCATACGTGACGTGGAGAGGCTGACAGGACGTATCGTCAGTAAATCGGCAAATGCCCGTGACCTGCGCGCTTTAGCGGATTCGCTCAAGCCCCTGCCGCAGCTTAAATTTGGATTATCCCGTTTGGAAACGCCCATGCTCCGCAAGCTGTATGATGCATTAGATTGTTTGGAGGATTTATGTCAGCTTTTGGACTATGGCATTGTGGAACAGCCGCCGATTACCGTGAGGGAAGGCGGCATGCTCAAACCCCATTACAGTGAACAGCTCGACGCTTACCGGTCCGCGGCAACGGAAGGGAAAAACTGGATTGCAGAACTGGAAAACCGGGAAAAAGAGAAAACCGGCATTAAAAATTTGAAAATTAAGTTTAACCGGGTCTTTGGCTACAATATCGAAATCTCCAAAGGGCAGCTGGAACATGTACCCGATTATTATGTCCGCCGTCAGACGCTGGCGAATGGGGAACGGTATGTTACGCCGGAGCTGAAAGAAATTGAAGAAAAGGTACTGGGCGCACAAGATAAAAGCATCCAACTGGAATATGAGTTGTTTTGCGACATGCGGGACAGAGTAGCAAAGGCGCACAGCCGCGTGCAAACAAGTGCGCAGGTGATTGGAATACTGGACTGCCTGGTGTCGCTGGCAAATGTCGCAATGCGTAATAATTACTGCAAGCCTGCGGTGAACACGAGTGGTGAAATTATCGTTCGTGATGGTCGGCATCCTGTGGTGGAACAGGTGTCTAAGGAATTGTTTGTACCAAACGATACATTTTTGGACGAACAGGAAAACCGTCTGGCAATTATTACCGGACCCAACATGGCGGGAAAATCCACTTACATGCGCCAAGTGGCGTTAATTGTGCTGATGGCGCAAATCGGCAGTTATGTGCCGGCGCGGGAAGCGCAAATCGGTATTGTGGACAAGATATTTACACGTGTCGGCGCATCAGATGATTTGACTATGGGACAAAGCACTTTTATGGTGGAAATGAGCGAGGTTGCCAATATCCTGAAAAATGCGACGAAAAACAGCTTGATTATCTATGATGAAATCGGACGCGGCACGAGTACATATGATGGGCTGGCTATTGCCTGGTCTGTGCTGGAATATACGGTAGATCAAAAGAAATGCGGTGCGAAAACGCTGTTTGCAACGCACTATCACGAACTGACAGGGCTGGAAGAGGAAATGGAAGGCGTGAAAAACTATTGCGTTGCCGTGAAAGAACGCGGAGAGGATATTATTTTTCTGCGAAAAATCATTCAGGGCAGCGCCGACCATAGTTATGGAATTGAAGTTGCCAAACTGGCGGGTGTGCCGGAAGAGGTCATTCGCCGCGGAAAAGAGATTTTAGAGGGGCTGGAAGACGAAAATAAGCAGGTGGAAATCAAACAAGCCCACCGCAAAGCGACGTCCGAAATGACGGGTCAGATTAGCATGGACGTTTTTGAAGGACGCGATGTAATCGAGAAACTGAAAAAGGTGAATGTTGATACATTAACGCCAATTGAGGCGCTTGGCATGCTGCATGAGATGAAACAAATGCTGCTGGAAGAATAGGGTGATACGATGATTCAGGTACTAGATAGCGCGCTATCGAACATGATTGCGGCAGGGGAAGTAGTGACGGTGGAAATCAGCGGCGGCGGACTGGATATGATTCGCGTCAGTGATAACGGCAGCGGTATTGAACCGAACGACGTGGAAACGGCGTTTCTGTGTCATGCTACCAGCAAAATCAGCAAACCGGACGATTTGTCGGAAATTCGGACGCTGGGATTCCGCGGCGAGGCGCTTGCCAGCATATGCGCTGTGTCACGGGTGGAAATTCAGACAAAAGCCTATGGATACGATTTTGGTGTAGCGTGCAGATTGGAAGCCGGCGACGTGATTTATCGCGATGAAACGGGCTGCGCACAGGGAACTGTGATGACGGTGCGGGATTTGTTTTTCAATACGCCGGCCCGGAAGAAGTTTTTACGCAAGGATTATACTGAAGCGGGATATATTGAGGAAGCGGTGCGCAAACTAGCGCTGGCACACCCCGAGATTTCGTTCCGCTATATCAATGAGCGCAAAGAGAAGATTTTTACGCCGGGCGATGCGCGGCTGGAGAATGCGGCGTTGTGCCTGTATGGCAAAGATGTGGCGCGGGAACTGTTGCCAATACAGAACGATTATGAGGGCGTCCGCGTGGAAGGATTGGTTGGCAACATTTCTTTATATAAGAAAAATAGAAGTATGCAGACATTTTTCGTCAACAACCGGTGCATTGTGAACCGTGCAATGGCGGCGGCGCTGGAGGAAGCCTATAAAGGCCTGTTGGCCGGCGGTTGTTTCCCGGTTGCCATGATTAAACTGTTTGTGGACCCTGCCAGCGTAGATGTCAATGTACATCCCGCCAAGCTGGAAGTGAAATTTGTCAATGAAAGTGCAGTCTATAAAGCGGTCTATTGGGCGGTGAAAAATGCGGTATCCGCAAATAAAATTACACCGATGCTCAGCGTGCAGCAGGAAATGGAGCCGCCGGAAGCACAGGCGCCACTTGCGCCCCAGCCGCGGCCGGACAAGCCGGAAACGCCGATACAGCGCGTTCGAGAGGAACTGCCGCTGCGCCAATATATGGAACCGCCTGGGTCAAACGTTAATGCAGCGTCATCGTCCCATATGGGACCTGTGGTGCGGGAAGAATACGTTCAGCCGCGGCGTATGGATCCGGCATTGCAGCAGACATTAGCAGCATTTTTGGAAGATGAATCAGAAACGCAGACGGAATCCGGCAGACAGCAAGCGCCGCTGCAAACGACGGAAGGTGCGGCGCAGGAACGAACGGGGATGGACAAGCATGACAGGGCAGCGGGAACAGTTGAAGAGCCGGAAGTGAAGCAGACGGGGCTTGCTTTGGAGCAGCTGCGGGATTATCGCGTGATTGGACAGCTGTTTGCTACTTACATAATGCTTGAACAAGAGGGAAAACTGATTATCATTGACCAGCATGCGGCGCATGAACGGCTGATTTATGAACGGCTGGTGCAGCAGCGCAGCAAACATGCGATTGCGCCTCAGCAGCTTTTGGTGCCGGAAGTGGTGAAGCTGACGCCGGTGGAAAAAGCGTTTGTATTGGAAAACGATTCTATGTTTGAAACACTGGGATTTGAAGTTGAAGATTTCGGCAGTCAGGATGTGGCGTTGCGCAGTGTTCCCGCTGAAGTGGAAATGGAATGTATTGCTGATATGTTTACGGAGGTTGTGACACTGGGCATGAAAAACGCAAATAGCCTGACGCCGGCGGTGCAGGAACGAATGCTCTATACAGTGGCGTGCCGGGCGGCAATTAAAGCCAGCAAAATCTTGACGCAGCAGGAGATGGAGCGGCTGGTGGACGACGTGATGAAAACGCCGAACACCTTGACTTGTCCGCATGGGCGGCCTGTAACGGTGGCGCTGGACAAAACATTTATGGAAAAGTTGTTTAAACGCAAACTGTAGGAAAGGCGTGTGGAAAAGGGTTATGATACCGCTATTAGTTATTGGCGGGCCAACTGCAAGCGGCAAAACGGCGGTGGGAATCCGCCTGGCAAAATTGTTGCATGGAGAGATCATTTCAGCAGATTCCATGCAGGTGTACCGTCACATGGATATTGGTACAGCGAAGCCGGATTTAAAAGAGCGGGACGGTGTTACCCACCATTTGCTGGATATTGTGGAGCCAACAGAAAATTTTTCCCTGGCGCAGTATGTACCGCTGGCACATCAGAAAATTGAAGAAATTCACGCACGCGGGAAGCTGCCCATTATGGTGGGCGGAACCGGGCTGTATATTGACACGGTGGTGCAAAACATTAAGCTCGGCGAGCAAGAGGGAGAAACGAACGCAGTACGGGAAAAGCTGATGCGCCAGGTGGAGGAAAAAGGCAGCGCTTGGCTGCACGAATACCTAAAGAAAATTGACCCGGAGAGCGCGGAAAAAATTCATGAAAATAATATTAAACGGCTGGTGCGGGCGGTGGAAGTCTATGAACTCACGGGCATGACTATGAGCGAGCATAACCGAAGGAGCCGACTGGAGCCGCCGCGGTACCGGACCTATTATATGGCGCTGGAGCATGACAGGGAGACGCTGTACAACCGGATTGACCGCCGGGTGGATTTCATGATGGAGCAGGGGTTGCTCGTGGAGGTGCAGGAGTGCGTGGCGCTGGGCGCCGGGCGGCAACATACCAGTATGCAGGCCATTGGATACCGGCAGATGCTGGATTATTTGGAGGGAACTTGTTCTTTACAGGAAGCAGTGGATAAAATCAAACAGGAGAGCAGGAGATATGCCAAACGGCAGTTAACGTGGTTCCGGCGCAGTGTACCGCACTGGATGCCGCCGGAGGGTGTTCGGGAAGATGAAATGATAAAATGGGCGAAAGGTGAGATGGAACTATGAAAAATGGAATTAATTTACAGGATTCTCTGCTCAATCAAGTGAGAAAAGAGAATATCCCGGTGACGATTTTTCTAACGAATGGATTTCAAATCCGTGGCGTGATCCGTGGCTTTGACAATTTCTGCGTGCTTGTGGATTCAGATGGGAAACAACAACTGATCTATAAACATGCCATTTCGACATTGGCGCCGGCAAAACCGATTCCAATCATGGACGCAAAGGAATAAGGCGGCTTGAAGGAGGAATGCTTCCGTGAAAAAATTGATTACGGTAGCCATACTGGCGGCAATCATGATTGGTTGCTGGAGTCTATATTCGAATTATAACGGCGGCAGCAAAACAACGGTGGTAGTTAGTGGTACCTATGAAGAGAGTATCAATGCCAATGGCGTCGTAGTGCGCAGAGAATATCCTATTACAGCTGAGGGACAGGGGACGTTGCAGAGCAACACCATTAGCGGCGCAAAGGTGACGCGCTGGACGCGCGTGGGGTATTGGTATAATGGCAATGTGGATCCGGCGGTCGGCCAAGAGCTGCAAGAAGTGAATGAACTCATTAACGAAATCACAATGGCAGAATCAAGCGACAGCTATTTGTACCAGGATGCAACACTGATTGACAATCAAATCAACGCGCTTGCGGCGGAGATCGTTCAGTACACCAAGGAGGGCAATTTTACCAAGGTAGAGGAAGCAAAGCGGCGCGTAAATAGCCTGATTAGTCAAAAAACGACGATTAGCGGCGGAAATGACGCTGTGACTACGCTGAAAAGTGAGTTGGAGACCCAAAAACAACAATTGGAAGCACAGCTTGGCAGCCAACGCCAAGATTTGATTGCGCCGCATGGTGGTGTATATTATGACACGGTTGATGGACTAGAAACCACGTTGACGATTGAAAACAGCAAT
>CBCTHD010000015.1:0-14565 GCA_965146615.1 uncultured Clostridia bacterium | reverse complement strand
AAAAATCAGAATCAGTCTGCCGAAAAAGGCTAATGTTATGGCAATTGATGACGAACTGGGAGTGGTCACTGATGCAGACAAAGCCAAAAATGAGCTTTTGGATTTACTCGAATCCTATCGCGGCAAAAAACTTCTGTCCGGCAAAATCCAGGGTATCGAAACCTCTGCGGGAGATCCATCAAATGCCCTTGCAGTCCTTGCATACGGTGAATACAAGATTATCATCCCGCTTCACGAGGCGGTTGAGCCGCCCGACGATCTTAAAGGTAAGCCGCTTGATTATGCCCTGAACTATATGCTGAACAAGCGGCTTGGTGCAGAAATTGACTACATCGTAAAAGGTATTGACGCGAAAGCAAAGATCGCAGTCGCCAGCCGTGTGGAGGCAATGCACAGCAAACGAAAAAACTATTACTTTGGCACAGACCGGGACGGAAATTATCTTCTTTATTCCGATGTATGTGCTGAAGCCAGGGTTGTGTCCGTAGTCCGTTCGGGAATATTTGTGGACCTGTTCGGTCTAGAAGTGTTTATTCCGCTGAAAGAACTCAGTTATCAGAGAATGACGGATGTCGAAAGCTACTTTGCTCCCGGGCAGCGAACTCTTGTGAAAATCCTTGAGGTTGACCGGTCAGACCGAAAAAACATCCGCGTAAAAGCATCTGTTAAGCAGGCAGGCGAGAACCCATATGAAAAAGCGCTTCGTAAGTATACTGTCGGGAACAGATATGTCGGCACAGTCAGTCTGGTAGATGTCAACGGCGTGTTTGTTTCGCTAGACGGCGGAATAGATTGCCTTTGCAATTACCCCAAACGCGGCCGTCCACCCAAAGGTGCGCGGGTTACCATAAGAGTCCTGGGCATTAATTATAATACGAACCGTATGTGGGGCGCTATCACGCATGTTGCCTCGGCAAGATAGCATGTTTTCAAAACCAGTATGAAAGGAGGTCTTAAATATGTCGGGATATGAGCTTACCAAAGCAGAAAAACAGCGGCGCAAGGAGGTATCCGAGCATACGAGAAATATGATCCTGTCCAGACTGAATATTGAGGAACAGGACGAAACTTCCATGATGACCGGGTACCGTGGCTATTACCTGCAGATTTCATTTTCGGAACTGCATCCGCTGATGGTGTTCTGCCTTGCAAAAAAACTAATTCGCACCGGAGGGACCAGACAGCTTAATTTTATCAACGACCTCAACCTCAAAAGCATTCTCGGCAGTCATTCTATCAACAAAGAGGTTGGCTGCTATTCCTACCGTGCAGCACATTGGCTGGATAAAGAGCTTGAACCGTCCAGATTCTATGAAATTCTTGACCGCTGTGTCGATGAAGCCGACAAAGGCTATAATCGGCTGGCGGTTTAATATTATGCGAGGAGTGATTTTATGAAAAGAGAAATTTCAGGGCAGAAATGTCCTTCGTGCGAGACCGGAAGACAAAGCCTTCTTCTTGATCGTCGGGAACCTTTCTGCCCGTATCTCCAATTTAATACGGGGCATTCATGCAGCATGTATGTCCCGTTGCAAACCAGACTGATTTCTAAAATTCATAAGGAGGAAGTTTTTAAATGAATATCAAGTCAAAATTTAAATCAATCTTATCGGTGTCACTGGCACTGATTATGCTTTTCAGCACATCCTCGATGGTCTCCCACGCGGCACAGTCCAATGAGTATGTGGATCCTGCCGATTCGTGGCTGTCATCCAATAACAGAACTAATGAACTGGATATAAACGCAACTACGACATATGAAACACAGTATTGTCATGTATGCGAAAAGTCGACCATGGTTTTAACCTATCGTGTCCCCGAATATACCAAATCAGGTGAAACGGCGCTTAACCGCGGCGTTAAGTACTCTGACGGAACCTGTATTGACGGCAAATCCAAGGGGAATCTTGATGACGGCACTCCGGGTGTTGACGCGTACTATACCGGATATCACTGGACAAAAGCGGTTTGTCAGAATTGCGGTACAATTAATACGGTAGACGGGCCGGATTCCTATGGATACAACAATAATGTATATATCTTAAATTCCTGCGACCACAACTTCTTCATGGATTTCGACAGTTCAACTTATGAGCCGTACAGTGAAACCAAGCATCTTACAACCTTAAAACGCGGTGAATATTGCAAATTCTGTAAAGGTACTTATGCGAGAGCGACAATAGGTCTGGAATCTCATGACTTCACAGAATCCATCGATGGACAAATCGGCAATAACCGCTTTTATGTTTCGGGAACCTGTAACGACTGTGGTTATAAAACCTCGGAGTATGTAACAGCAAAATCCGTTGTAACCTCCTATTACGGTGTAGAAGACGGAGAAACTCACACGATCACGGTCAGTGATTTATCCGACAGCGGCGTAAAAACTTCTATCCGATACGGCACAACTGCTGAAAACTGCACGAAAACAACCGCGCCGAGTTATGTTCAGCCGGGATACAATGCAGTGTATTATCAGATCGAATACAGTTATGCGGGAGAAACCATGACCGAAAACGGCGTGTCCTATGTCTGGATTCTGACAGATGATTCTGGTGACGAAGACAACAATTCCGGCACGCTTGTCGTTATTCCTTCGGCACATGAACACGAGTTTCATTATCTTGAAACAGTTGCCCCGAGCTGTGAAACGCTTGGCTATGAAATATTTCAGTGCCTGACCTGCGGTGAACTTGAAAAAAGAAATTACACGCCTGCAACAGGTCATAACTATAAGGATATTGTAATCCGCGAAGCAACCTGTAAGCAGGGCGGCCTTATTCTGACTTTATGTTCTGATTGCGGCGACTTTTATCAGGAAACAACGGCTCTCGGAGAACATAAATACACAACCGAGAAAGTTGAGGCAACCTGTCGCTCGGTAGGATATGACAAACATACCTGCGAAGTGTGCGGACACGAATATATCAATAATATGACTCCGCTTATCGACCATTCCTATGAAAAAGTTACCAAGGCACCGGATTGTCTCAACAAAGGCTACTCGATATATACCTGTTCCATGTGTGGTTCAAGCTATGTCGATGATTATACAGATGCATTGGGGCATAACTGGGATGAAGGTCATACGGTGACTTCTTCAACATGTACCGGCGAAGGCGTTATTGAATATCACTGTATGAATGACGGCTGCAATAAAAAATGATTAAAGCCACGGACGCTGCCGGACATACTCCCGGCGATGCTGCGACCTGTACCGAACCCCAGATCTGTATTGAGTGTGTTACGGTTCTTACACTGCCCACCGGTCACAGTTATACCGATGAAGTAGTTGCCCCAACCTGTACATCTTCGGGATTTACAGTGCATCGCTGCGAAAACTGTTCGGATGAATATGTTTCCGATTATGTAGATCTTGTCGCACACGAATACGAGGAAACGGTTATTCCTGCAACCTGTATGAGTATGGGATATTCAAAATTCAGGTGTGTGAATTGTTCCGATGAATATACCGGCAACTATACCGATAAGCTTGCTCACAACTATATCGAAGAAATTACTCCTCCGACCTGTACAAGCATGGGATACTCAACCTTCAGCTGTGCAGACTGCGAAGAGAGTTATGTCGGAAAATATGTAGATAAAACGCCGCATAATTACAATAAAGAGATTATCCCGCCGACCTGCGTAGAACACGGGTATTCGATATTTATCTGTCCCGACTGCGGTGCAAGCTATATTGATGAAATTGTGGAATGCACAGAACATCACTATGAAGAGACTGAAGTTCCCGCGACCTGTACATCGCTTGGATACAGCATTTTCAAATGCACAGACTGCGATGATGAATATATAGGCAATTATGTGGATAAGCTTCCGCATGATTATGATAAGACAGTGATTCCTGCCACTTGTACCGGACTTGGCTATACACAGTATCAGTGTAAGAACTGCGGCGATAATTTCAAGAGCGACTACACGGAACCTACGGGACATACTCCTTCAGACTGGATGATAGATATTCCGGCAACGATCGAGTACGCAGGATCCAAGCACATCGAATGCTTAACCTGCGGCACCACACTGCAAACCGCTGAAATCGCACAGCTTATTGACGAAGACCGCAGCGATGAGGATGGCAACGCTGCAGTCGGTGCGTACAGCATCATTCTGACAGACTCAGCCGGTATTCCGATCTTTGACGGTAAAATTACAATTGATGTCAATGATAATGTGACTATAAAACTCCCCGAAGGCAGACTTCTGGATTATAAAGACCAGATTACCGTCACTGCGTTCCATACCGAAACGCAGGCAGCTGTAACCGGGCTCAGAATCTTTATTTATGACGCAGCAAACAATGCGGCAACCGGAGCAACCGACACAAACGGTCAGCTCAAGGTTCCCAATAGTCAGTCTTCGACCGGAGACGATAACGGAACCATCGGTAAGGATGAGAACGAAGAAAAATTCACTTATGTTGTTCGTGTGACGGATAAAGAGAATGTAGTCATACCCAATTGCGATGTTTATATCGGTGAGAGCAACAATATCGTAGTTAATCTTCCCGAAGGAATAAAACCGTCGGCTGAAGCTCCTGTCATTGTAACAGTAACCGACCAAAACGGCGCTGCGCAAAAAAATGTAACGATCATCGCTCTCGGTGACAACGACTATATCGAAAAGGGCAAGACCGATATTTACGGCCGCGTAACCCTCCCTATGGTAAGCGAAGGCTTTACCAATAATCAGGGGCATGTAACAGTGGACAATATCAATATTATTGTCAATGACGAAATCGGTCTTATTCCGGATGCATTCGTCAAGCACAGCGAAGACGGAACTGTTTTGGTTGTGCTTCCGGAAGGTAAGACTATAAGCCACGCAAACAGAATTACAGTATCGGTGCTTGACTCTGAAGGTCTGGCGATTGCAGGTAAAACAATTATCGTAACCGACACGGAAGAAAAATCCTACACCGCCGCAACGGATGAAACCGGCAAAATCGTAGTGCCTCCTCTTTCTGAAGATTACTCGGATGAAACCGGTATGGCTGTTGTAAACGGATATAATGTGCTCATTGCTAATGAAACAAAACCCATTGCAGGTGCATTTGTTGAAATCATAGACGGTAATATCAGTATTACACTTCCCGAAGCAGCAGATATTGATTATCACAACCGTATTACTGCCACCGTTACCAGGGATGACGCACCTGTCAAGGACTTTCCGGTTATTTTTACGGATACAACAGGCACAACCGAATCCAATCTGACAGATGAAAACGGAAAGGCCGTTGTGCCGCCGGCAGATAAAGACATTACTGATATGAATGGATTCGCTCAGGTTGATAATTTGAATGTTACAGTGTCCAATGAAAGCGGTAAAATTGAAAACGCGTTCATTACCCATACTGAGGACGGAAAGATTGATGTTAAGCTTCCCGATGGCATTGCAATTGATATCAACAACCGCATCACAGTCGAAGTAACCGATCGTGAAGGCACGCCGCAAAAGGATGTGCCCATAATTGTAACTGATGCATCCGGAAAAACCGAAACCAATCTGACGGACGAAAACGGTAAGGCTACAGTACCTCCGGCCAACATCGACTATACTGATGTCAACGGATTCGCTCAGGTTGATGGATATTCCGTAATCGTAAAAGATGAAAGAGGCTTTGTGGAAAAAGCATTTGTTACCCATACCAAAGACGATAAGCTTGATATCCGGCTCCCGGATAATCTATTAATCGAGTATGCCAACCGGATTACCGTTCAGGTACTTGATAAAGAAACCCAGACGCCGGTTATGGGTCTTGCGGTTACCGTAAACGAAGCTGTCGTTTCATCCGAGTCCGGAGCTGAAACGGATAATCCGGATTTTATTTTAAATATTAACGCCAGCGCGGCAGAAAACACAGAAAACTCAACCGAGTCTGACGGGACAGCATCTGCAGCGAAATCCATGTCCGGAACGACCGACTCTAAGGGTATCGTAGTATTCCCGCCTCTTTCCGAAGACATTACAGATAATGAAGGCGGTTCGAGTGTAACCGATAAAACCGATGAAGAAGGTAAAGATACTGACGGCGACGGTATACCCGATACTCCGGGTGAAACGATTGAAACCCGGTATATTGTATCGGTTAAGGATACCAAAGGCATTATTCCCGACGCATTCGTTAAAATCGAGGATGGTAAAATTACGGTTACACTTCCCGACGGGAAAACATTAAGCACAAGTAACCAAACAACTGTTACGGTTCTTGATAGTGATAATAATCCCGTCAAAGGAATGTCTGTCACAATCTTTGACAGCAATAACACATCCAAATCCGGAACCACAAACGCAAGCGGTCAGGTAACGCTTCCTCCTAAATCTTCCGGAGGCGGTTCCGGCGGTTCATCGGGCAGATCTTCAGGCGGCGGAGGCAGTTCATACTCGTCCGTTGCTGTAAAAGTTACAGATAAAGATGGCAAAACGGTATCCGTAACCAAATCGGCAGGAACAAGCAAGGCAACATTGACGCTTCCTTCGGGATATACACTCAATGACGGCAATTATTATACCGTAACAATTACTACGTCTTCCGGCAAAGCAAAAGCCGACTATGAAGTTGTTCTTAAGGATAAAAACGGCGGCGAAGCGGCCGGTATCACAGACGATGATGGCGTTGTAATTCTGCCGGGAGTAACGCATAAAGCATATATTTTCGGTTATCCGGACGGAACCTTCAGACCGAACGGCAATATGACAAGAAGCGAAGCTGCAGCAATTTTTGCACGCCTTATTGCAGACGCCAAGAACGAAACCATAAGCGGCAGAAGCTCGTTTGATGATGTTAAATCCGGTGCTTGGTATGCATCCTATGTGGCATATCTTGAAAAATATGATGTAATAAAGGGCTATAACGACAATACTTTCCGAGCAGAAGACAATGTAACCAGAGCGGAATTTGTAGCGATGAGCGTTCGTTATTATCAACTGTTTAATGACACAGGTACAGTGGCCAATACAACCAAATATACGGATGTATCAAATACCTACTGGGCAGTCAGGGAAATCTCAATCGCCAAAGAAACAGGATGGCTCAACGGTTATGCCGACGGTACATTCCGCGGAGATAATGCAATTACCCGTGCAGAAGCCGTTACTGTAATCAATCGGGCAACCAATCGTACCCCTGATAAAGAATTCATCAACGAGAACTATACCAAGCTTAACAGATTTACCGATATAACCGATAACAAAGCATGGTTTTTCTACGATTGCATGGAGTCTTGTAACACGCATTTGTGTACTGCAGCCGCTGACGGCGAAAATTGGATAGATTAAATTTCAAACTAAAGTCCGGAGGGGGGGCTTTCCCTTCCGGACAATCATAAGAGGAAGGTGAACTTGATGAAAACTAAAATTTTCAGTATGGTGTTTGCCATGCTCATATTATGCAGCTCCGTGATCACAGTATTTGCTGCTCAGGGAACCGACGGAGATGAACTCCATGTAGCAGAAGCACAAAAGCTTGAAATCCAGCTTGGTACTGAATGGGCCGGTGTGGAATTCACGCTTCGAACAGATGCGGGCGTTTACCCGGACGTGATACCGGTAGATGAAAACGGTGTATTGTCATTGGAAATCGGCGGCAGTAAGACATATATACTTTCATGTTTGCAGTCTTCCGTTGCAACTCCCGAACTAACATTATTGCAGGCTCCTGTCACAAGCGAGACCGAACCCAAAACAAATGCTTCAGAAAAAACGACAGAAAACACATCTGCAATTCCTTTATCGCATATTATAATATTTGTCGCAGGCACCTTGGCTGCAATCGGCATTTTAATTGCGATTTACATATCCAACAAACACAGACGATTTGTGCAGGATGACGAAGATGAGGATGAATTATAATAAAAATCATTTCCCAGACTGACTTCACGGCCGAAAAAGGACAATATCAAAAATATTTTTGTTTATATTCAACAAAAATCTACAAACAGACTTGACAAATGGGTTGCAATTTGCTATACTATAACCGTGACAGGAGCTTGCATCCAGGCTCTCGGTACATCGGACGAATTCGCGGTGTCAGACTTATTCACAGAGGATAAGGAACCGTTACGGATTTAGCGCACAGAGCGATCCACAATGATGCAAGCCAAACTGAATATAAAGGCCGGAGGGCTGCTTTAATACTTTACAGAGTCAATCGTTGGGATGAGACAACAAAATTCCCAACACCTTGGCTCTGTTTTGCTATTTTTGCAGACTTTCCGGCTTTTTTTGTTGTAACAGTAGGAGGTAATCCAATTGAATAAAAAAGCGAAAAAAAGAAAGGGATTAAGCGCTGCACCCACACGATGTCCTTACTGCGGCGGCAGTGTGATTTACAGAAGCGCTAACGGTATTTATAAGGACAACAGCCGCAGTACAATGCTCTATGTATGCTCGCATTATCCCCAGTGCGATGCTTATGTACGAACGCACACAGGTACAAAGATTCCTGTAGGCAGCATGGCGAATCATGAGCTCAGAGCATTGCGTAAAACAGCACACTATTATTTTGATCGGCTGTATAGCTCCGGCTATATGACAAAGGATGACGCATATTATTGGCTCGCGAGCGTCATTGACGCTCCCATGTCTCACGCTCATATCGGATACCTAAGCGAATATTATTGCAAGCAGGTTATTGAACAGAGCAAAGCATATCTTGAAAAGTGCCGCAGCAAACAAAAAAACGCAGGAGATTTTAAAGGAGGTGTACTCGCATCATGAGATTAACTGCAGAACAACAGAAAAAAGTTGAAGAAAACTTAGGTCTGGTAGGAAAAGTAATAAAAGATAAAGTTCATAACATCGGGCAGAATGGGTGTTATACCTATGATGACCTTTTCCAGATAGGCTGTATAGGGCTGAGCAAGGCCGCTGCAACAGACAAAGGCGGAGTCTTTTCTACTTATGCTTACAGACTGATTTGGAACGAACTCTGCGATGCTCTCGTATATGCATCGCGAAAGCATTCGCTGGAAGACGCGTCCGGTGATATCAGACTGATGTATCCGAAAGAAGATTATGAGAATAACACTGATGTGAAACTTGAATTGTATGATGTGATAAATAAAGCTAAACGCAATGTCTCACTTTCACTTGCCCTGGGCATTGATGCACTGCTCCTCATGAACGATGGCTATACCGCCAAGGATATCGGTGCACGCTTTGGCAAGACAACCAATACAATAACAGCATTGGTATCCAAAGCGAAAAAGCATCTCCGTACGCTTCCCGAGCTTCAGCTTCTCTGCGGAGAATCGGTATGAAGAGAACGAAATTTATTTTGCCGTTGCTATGCTTTGTATTGGTCATTGTTCTGTTTAAATATGTTGTTTATATAGGATATGTTTCAACCGAGTCTATGGCACCGACAATCCCCGCCGGAAGTAAAATATTCGGATTGAGGGTGTTTGGAGAACTTGATGTTGGAGACATCATCATATTTAATCACGAAGGTGCACAAATGGTCAAACGGATTGCAGCCTGTCCGGGAGGTACCGTTACAAGAAATATAGCCCGAAAAGAATATATTGTTCCGAAAGACTGTTATTATGTGCTTGGGGATAATTCTGCGAATTCTTATGATTCGAGATATTGGAAAGATCCTTTTATCAGAAAAAACAATATAATTGCTGTATTAATATATCCTTAATATTAAAAACACCTACATTTGAATAGGTTTTCTAAAAGCCTTATAACCACAAAGCTAAATACTTATGATATGCTCCCTTTATGAGAGACAGTTTGTTTTTTTACTGTCTCTCATAAAGGGAGCATATCACGGACTGCGGCGGGAGCATTTGCATTTTTTCAGCAGGAGATGCAATTCCCGGCTGAAAATGTTGAATGACGGAGCTGCCCCCCCTTATTGAAAGAAAATCAGGCTTACATAATGTCCTTACTTTGTTGGATTCATGTTCGAAAATGTTTGGCTTTATGCGGTTTCATCCGCTCAGGATGCAAATGGGCGAAACGGTCTGTGACCCAACCTAATAATCCTGCTTTAAATCACACCGCACGGTAACTCTTGACGCACTATCCGCCGTGCAGGTGAAAAGAGTCAGCGGATAATCACCGCTTGTCATCTCCTGCGTTTTGTCGGCGGCAAGGATTTCCGTTTCGGCGACTTTATAGGAAAATACATTTCCGTCAATATCCGTAAAGGTAACCTCATCGCCCTCTCCAAGCTTTTTCAGAGAGTCAAAATGACTTTTATAGTTATGGCCGGCAATGACCATATCATTTTTATAGATCGACCCCGAATAACAGCAGGGCGATTTCTTCAGCGCCTTATAGCTCCATTCCTTTATCACCGGCAGTGACAGTTCGAGAGCCGGAATTTCAAGCTTTCCGATGTAGAGAAAGCTATCTATTTCCTCCGACGGCATATCCATATCCGGATTTAATACATAGTCCGGAATCACCGTTTCTCCGATGTCCTCAGAGCGCAGCGGCGTATTAAATTTCATCTCCGCCAATGCGCGGGAAGCCGCTTTTTCACCCTGCTTTTGCTCATACAGATTCTTTGCGGCAAGAAGAACGGCAAAGATTACCAGCAGCGTACCGGCTGCCATCCATACCGTACTTAATTTCAGTCGTTTATTCTTCATCTTTTTCTCCGTCTGTTCTTTGTTTTATCCAGCCTATCAGAAAAGCAATTATGCCGCCTGCCGCAAGCAAGGGAACCGGCCACCACAAAAGCCCGGTCTGCGGCAGTTTTTCGGAAAACGACGTTCCCGGGCTGTTCGGTTCCTCCGGCGGCAGATTGCCGTCCGGCGGGGTTTCCGGCTCGCCCGGGACTGCCGGTATATTCGGCTTGTCCGGCTCAGACGGATTATCCGGAGTATTTGGATTATCAGGATTATCCGGTGTGTTAGGATCATCAGGATTGCCCGGATTATTCGGCGTGTCAGGATCATCGGGATTGTCCGGTATATCAGGAGTATCCGGATCGTTCGGTTTGTCGGGTTTATCCGGATTATCAGGATCGTCCGGTTCATCCGGTTTGTCGGGTTTATCCGACTTGCTGTAGGTGTTTGTTACAAGAAATGTGATTCCTTCCTTGCTCACCGTCACGGTGTAATTTTCCGGTACATCCTTTTCGATAATCTGCCATTCTGAGCCGCTGCCAAGACCGTTCCAAGTGTAACGCCAGTTATTCGCTTCATTTAAAGTAACCGTTTCATAAGCTTTTCCGTTCCTTAAAAGCGTAACCGAAACGCTTTCCGGCCGGTTTTGTTCATCGTCGTTTTTCCACGCCTTCAATACCTTCCTTGTCAGCGTGGAGGGACCGCCACCACCGCCGTGATAGGAGGATTCATATTTCACAACAGCGTTTACATCATAGTCCCATTCGTTGTTCTCACCGTAATTCGGGAGGCAAACCAAAAACGGAGTGGGCGTATAGGTGTAATTTCCGCTTTTGAAGCTTTCGCCGGTTACAAGATAAAGCCCCGTATTTAAGCCGGTGAAAGATACTTTTCCGGCGGAATCGGTTTTCAAAGTTATGTCGGGAGTGATACCGTTCGTCGCAGCATAACCCGCCATAGTTTGCGCCAGCGCCCGCCAGCCGTCCGCGTCAAGGTTTTCCAAAGACAGGGCATATGTGCTGAACTTATCCGTCAGCGTAAATTCGCAGTATGCCGATACCTCGGCAGCCTTGTACAGCTTAAATTCCGTATTTGCCGCATTTTTGCCGCCGGGTTGGAACGCCACGGTTAAATTTGCCGTCCTGTCCGTGTCAATGGGTCCGTAGGCATAAACGCTCGGTACAAACAGAAGAAAACACAACACAAAGCAAAGAACCGGAGCAATCCGCTTATTTTTTTTCAAATCCATAAATATCCGCCTTTCAAATTTACCTGCGTCTGCGGTATTTTATCATTACAAATACAATCAGTATCAGCAAAACGGGAACGGCTGCGATCGGTGCAACCAGCAACGGTTCTATCTGTATCGCATCCGCTGAGGTGTGAATGTTTTCGGTTGTCGCAATTCTCTGTCCCCGCACCAGCAGCCTTTGCGTATTGATGCCGTAGGGCGTACAGGTAATCAGCGTGCAGAAATCACCACCGGGGATAATTCCGAGGGTGTCCGCCTCATCCGGCTCCACCACGCTGATTTGATCCACCTGATAGGTCAGCACGCTGTCTAAAATATACAGCTTAAAAATATCGCCCTCGGTCAGTCTGTCCAGATTGGTAAACAGCTTCGCGGATGGGAGGCCTCTGTGCCCTGATAAAAGACAGTGCGTGTTTTCGCCGCCGACCGGAAGACTGCTCCAATTCAGATGTCCGACGGCAAACTGCAAAACCGAATCTTCGGTATTGTGGTATATGGGAAGGGACACACGGATGGACGGAATTTCGATATGCCCCATCATTCCCGTACCGCTCACATCCAGAAGGTTTTCGTATTCGTCAGAATCATGAAAGAACCCGCCGTTCTGCGCGCCCTTGCGGTTATATTCTCTCGCCGCCTCCCACAACAGGCTGTAGTCCTCTTCGCTTAAGTTTTCCATAACATGCTCGTAATCCGCTATCGCCCGCGTTTGGTGAAAGGAGTTATAATAATCGCTTACAGAAGGGTACAGCAGTAAGGACAATCCCGTAAGGAAGATGATAACAAGTACGATTGTGGATAAATGTTTTTTCATTACGGAGCTCTCCTTATGGCTGTGCGCTCCGTGCGCGGGGGAGAAAATCCCCCGCGCATGGTACGTTAAATCATTTTATTTCGTGCTGTTCATTCGCCTTTTGGTCACCAGAAGGATTCCCGCGCCCAGGAGCAAAACAGCGCCAAGTACGTAAAAGATTGTCGTACCGATACCGCCGGTTTCCGGCATAACGCTGCCTGTCTGGTTAATAACTTGTAAACCGCCGCTTGTATATGTATTATCAGTTATTATCGCCCAATTGTCTGCGTTATTAAGTTGAATGGGCTTCGCTTCTGTCAGTAGATTGTAGCCCGCAGGCGCATTTACTTCCTTCAAATAATAGGTTCCGCTTGCAAGTCCGTCTATTTTGACATTGCCCGCCTCGATATGCGCCGCCGCGGATTCGCCCGACACCATCGGTCTGTAGTATGCGCCTTCGCCATCGCCAACCTTAACTACATTAATTTTATTTGTGCAGCTCTCTTCGGTATACAGCTCAAATTCTGCGCCGGATAAAATTCTCTCTTCTTTATCGGTCTTTACAAGGCTGAAGCCGTAGTTTTTCACTTCAACTTGTTTCTCTTCGGAATAGCTGTTCCCGTACTGCAGCTTCGCCTTGTTGGTTTCCACTCCGGTCTGAACCGCACTTGGCTGTACAACTGCGCTGTATGTAACGGTGATCGTCTTGCCTTTTGCGAGCGTGCTTGTGTAGGTCTGAAAGAAGGTGATTTCAAAGGTGCATGTGCTGTCGGTTAATATGTCGTCTTCTTTGTCTTGTATCTTGATGGTATAATTTTCTGTTGGGACATTTGTAGTCGCGGCAGGGTTTCCTCCTTCGGTCGTCACCGTAAAGGAGTCGTTATTCAGCTTCAGTCCGTCCGACATGGTATCGTGTACGATATAGTTCGTCAAAGCCTCGCCGCCCGCTTTCACCGTCAAGGTAAAGGTCACTGTTTCGCCGACGCCCGCCGTGGTTTTGTCAGCCGTCTTTTCAATATCGGGCTTCTCGTTTTTTTCATTTATTGTCTCCGAATCGCCTGCCGTGTAAAGCATGCAGAGCGAACCGAGAGAGGAGGTGATGAAATAGTAGCCGGCGTCAAGACTGGTAATGGAAACCGCGTCCGTCCCACCCGTGCCGATCACGGAACTGCCGCTTGGCGTTTTGTCCGTTTTGTTTTCGTTCAAACGAGCGGCAAAGCTTTTTGCCATGTTTTCGTCAAACTCGCTGGTAATCGTCACATTATAATCGCCGTTTATGTTTTGCGTGAGCGTCAGACCGCAGCTTGTGTTGTCTTCTATAAATTTTTGCACAACCGTCAGCCACTCGCTGCTCGACGCTATGGTATAGGAATAATTGCTCCCGCTCTTCGTCACATCGAAGATCTTGTACGCCGTATAGGTTTGACCCTCTACGGAATTTGTGATATTGACGCTCGCTGCCAGCGCAGGAAGCGCCATTGCCATCGCCAGCACCGTTGCCAGCATAAAGGCAAAAATTCGTTTTACTTTGTTCATTTTTGTTTTCCTTCTTTACTTTAAAATTTATATTTATTTTGTTTTTCTATGGCGTAACCGAAGGTTTTGCCTGTTTTCACAATTTCATTTGCAAAACCTCCCTTCACGCCTGCGTTTGATACTATATCCGCATACTGCCGCCGCCAACAGCAGCAGGCCGAATATCATGTAGACAAATGTTCCGCTACCGCCTGTTTCCGGAAGCTCGGGGCCGACATAATACACTAGGCCAAGATCCTGATTGTCATACAGCTCCACGGAATCGTCGGTCAGAGGAATGTTTCCGGATACGAGTTCTTCCAGCGTGTGCAGCGGTATTGCTTCGGCTGCGTCTTCTGTCAGCTTATAGACAATGGCAAATTTATAAATCCCGCTGTCAA
>CBCTHD010000014.1:0-15152 GCA_965146615.1 uncultured Clostridia bacterium | reverse complement strand
ATTCCATATGTCCCTTTTGGTTCTTTCCCCGATTAACCCGAACAGCATTATAGCTTTCAAAATTCGCAAGTACCGATAACTGATTTAATGTTGCAGCATCTCTCATATTTTCTTTACGGTTGGATTTTCATTTTTCTATTGCTTCACTGTTTTTTCAAACAAAACAATATATCCGCTTCATTTGCTTATATAAGCACTCTGCACAAAAGTCAATTCTAGTCGTATCAGATTTTCTTTCATTACAAAGGTACTTTCCCTGCACCTTCTCCGAACTCTATTTCATATTGATATGGCTATCATTTTTTGTGGGAAAGCAACACCACCGTCTCCACATGTACACTGTGGATAAACAAGTCCACAGGCTGAATCCGTTTTGTGCAGTATCCCTGTTTCTCCAGCTGCGCCAAATCCCGCGCTAATGTGGCAGGGTTACAGGAAATATAGACAATCTTTTTCGGTGCAAGCTCCACCAAAAGCTGCACCGCTTCCGGTGAACATCCTTTGCGCGGCGGGTCCACCAGGATTATATCGGCACGCTCCCCTTTGTCATACAACCGCCGCGTCACTTCCGCTGCGTCCCCCAAATGAAATTCACAATTAGAAATGCCATTAATGTGCATATTTTCATTTGCGTCCTGTACTGCCGCCGGAACAATTTCCACACCAATCACTTTTTTTGCCTGCCGCGCGGCAAACAGCGAAATTGTACCTGTTCCGCAATACAAGTCAAATACGGTATCTGACTTTTGAATCTGCGCCAGTTGGATTGCCGTCTGATAGAGCTTTGCCATTTGCTGTGTATTCACCTGATAAAAGCTGCCCGGCGAAATTAAAAATTGCAGTCCGTCCACTTCATCGCGGATTTTACCATCACCGGCAAGCACGATATTTTCTTTTCCCAGCACCACATTGGTAGGATTTGGTTGAATGTTTTGCACTACAGTCGTAACTTCCACATCTAACTTTTCTAATCCCTGTAACAGCTCCGCTTTGTACGGAAGTTTCTTTTGGCTGGTTACCAGCACCAGCATTAGCTCTCCCGTTCCTTCTGCTACGCGGATATAAATATGCCGCAGCAATCCTTTCCTTTTTTGTTCTTCATAAGGTATGATATGATAAAGCCGCATCCATTTCAGGACGGCTTGTTTCACAAGTTCCGCTGACTCCGGTTCAATCAGACAACAATCATGCGGTACAATATCATGGCTGCCGCTCCGGTAAAACCCTGCGACAAGTCCGCCGTCTTTTCCCGTTCCAACCGGGATTTGTATTTTATTGCGATAACGGTAAAGCTGCTGTGCCGCAATCGGTTTTTCCACCGCACAGTCCAGTTTCCCAATCCGTGAAATACAATCCTGCACGATTTGCCGCTTCATGTTTAGTTGCTCCTGATACTCCATTTGCATTACCTGACAGCCGCCGCACATGCCAAACACATCACAGGGCGGCTTCACCCGATGTTCCGAAGGAGATAAAAGCCTTTCCATTTTCCCGTAGCAATAGGATTTGAGCACCTTTACAATTCGCACTTCTGCCACGTCTCCCATTACGGTATACGGTATAAATACTACTAAATCCTGTACGCGTCCGATTCCTTCTCCGCTACTGCCATACCCCGTAATTTCGACTGTAACAATGTCATTTTTCTTTAGCATATCTCTTCCCCATTACAAAAAAGAGTGCTGGTTCAGCACTCTTCATCTTCTATTTCCACCCGTTTGATTTCCGCGCCGAGCAATCCAAATTTTTCTTCTACATGTTCATATCCGCGATCAATATAATGGATATTCGTAATCCTTGTTGTACCCTCCGCCATTAACGCTGCAATAATCATTGCGGCCCCCGCCCGCAAATCTGTTGCTTTTACATAGGCGCCCATTAATTTCGGTGTTCCCTCTATCACTGCAGTTCTGCCGCTAACGCTTATCTTCGCCCCAAGACGTCTCAGTTCGTCCACATATTGAAACCGATTTTCCCAAACACCTTCAATCACCATGCTGGTGCCTTCCGCCATAGTCAAAAGCGTTACAACAATCGGCTGTAAATCTGTCGGAAAACCCGGATACGGCAGCGTCTTTACATTTGCCTTGTGTAACGGTCCTGTGCGCCGCACGCGAATTGCATCGTCGTATTCTTGAATTTCTACGCCCATTTCCACCAGCTTTGCTGAAATTGCGTCTAAATGTTTTGGAATTACATTTTTCACCAAAACATCTCCGCCGCTGGCTGCCGCTGCCATCATAAAAGTACCCGCCTCTATCTGATCAGGTATCAGTGCATAAGTACAGCTTCCCAGTTCTTCGACTCCTTTGATACGAATAACGTCCGTACCTGCTCCCTTGATATTCGCACCCATCGAATTCAAAAAGTTTGCAACATCTACAACATGGGGTTCTTTCGCAGCATTTTCAATCACTGTCAGCCCATCTGCCAAGACTGCTGCAATCATCACATTAATTGTCGCTCCCACGCTGACAACATCCATATAAATAGCATTTCCGCGTAGTTCTTTCGCTTCCAAGTCAAACATGCCCTGCTGCAAAGAGACATTCGCCCCCAGCGCTTCAAATCCCTTCGTATGCTGGTCAATGGGCCGTTCCCCAAAATTGCATCCGCCAGGCATTGCCACCTTTGCTTTTTTAAACCGACCAAGCAGCGCCCCTACCAAATAATAGGAAGCACGCATCCGTTTGACAATTTCGTATTCCGCAACCCACTGGTTCACGCCGGAGCCATCTATTTCAATTGTATTTCTGTCAATCTTTTCATATTTTGCGCCCAACTGCCGCATAATTTCCAAAATATGGTTTACATCTTTAATATCCGGCACATTCTCAATTCTACAACGGCCTTTTGTCAGCAAGGCCGCCGGCAAAATTGCAACTGCCGCATTTTTCGCGCCACTGATTTCCACTTCGCCACACAACTGACGTCCGCCGTTTATCACCAAGCTCTCCAATTGGTGCTCCCCACTTTCCACAATGTATTCTACCGCATTCTATATTAAAAAAAGTATTTCAATAATGACCCTAACAGATATATTATAGCAGTAAATATAACGAATTGCAATGATTTTTTCTATTTTCTTAAATATTTCCTTCCAAACAATGAATAAAATATCCCCCTATTCTCCCGCCTATAAAAATTCGGTGCATCTGGACTAATCTTTATGTCCAGATGCACCGACTCTCCAGCATGGTATTCTATGCCGCTTTTTTACACTTCCATCAATCACATCATCTTATTTTAGTACTTTAGTGACTTTCCTTCTATTTGGCAGCAATCTATTTTTTACTTGCTCCAAATTCGATAAATCATCACTGCCGCCTCGCTACGCTGCGTATTTGCTTTCGGATTGACATTTCCATTTTCGTCTCCTGCGATAATGCCGTTGGCACTCAGCGACAAAACCGGTTGTACTGCATATTCGCTGACCTGAGCTATATCTCCAAATGTCTGTCCCTCCGACTGTACAGAAAGTTTTCCAAGCTGTTCCAAAATACGGTATGTCAAGGTAATCATTTCTTCTCGTGTGATGGACTGCTCCGGATAAAATAGATTATCCCCCACTCCGGTTGCAACCCCCATCGCTTTTGCCATGCCAACAGTCTGGTAATAATAACTTCCTATCGGAACATCATCGAAATTGTCTGTCACTTCATTTTGGATTCCCAAAGCACGGAACAGCATCACCAGAAAATCTGCACGTGTCACTTCATTGCCGGGAGAAAACATACCGTTGCCGGTTCCATTGACGATGCCCGCTTTCGCAAGCTCTGTCACCGCCGTTTGCGCCCATGCATATTCTGCAGTCATATCCGCAAACTCCCCAGTGGAATTCGTCGTCGTTGACGTGTCGGGAGTCGTCGTTGAGGGTACATAAGTCGTTCCGGTACTGCTGCCGGTATTACTACCAGTGCTGGAACCGCCGGTACTGCCGCCGGAGGTGGAAGGCATCGTGACTCTTGTTGATGAACTATTTGCCGAAACGTTGCCGCTGCGATCCTCCGCTGTCACATAAACATCATAGTATGCTCCCTCTGTCAAGCCCCGAATCGTTGTCTTCCGTTCTACATTTTTTCCCGCTGCCACGACCACAGAGCCTGCTATTGCAGAGTATTGTCTCTTATAATAGACTGTGTAGGATTTAATGTTAGGAATATTTCCAGCTCCGTTGATGTCTACATCATTATCCGTCGGTCTTGGCCAGCTTACTTCAATCGTTGTGCTGCTTGTGGTACGTACAACTACTCTATCTGTACTCCAAACAGGCGGCTCTGTATCCGTCACCGCAGTTATCGGTACAGTTTTTTCCGCCGTAGATCCTGACAGGTCTGTAATGACAAATCTCACATTGACCGTGCCATCAGCTACCGGCGTGTATAACCAAACTTTTTTCTCGTCCTCATCCGTTCCAATTGTGCCCAATTCATTTCCGGTTGCGACATCATATGCTGCAAGGGTAGGCGCCCGCGTCGTTTCAATGTCATAAACCAACGCTTCATATTGTAAAGACAACTCCTGTCCCGTTGCAATTCCGTCAATCGAATCCGGGAACGAAGTTTCAAACGCAGGTGGACGATTGAACAAAATCGTATAGGTCTTTGTAATCGCCGGCTCTGCCGTGTTATCCGTTAATGTAATGGTAAGCGTTGCATTGTCCCGCACCGGAATTTCAAATGGTGTATCTATATCCACGGCGGATGTGGAACCGTTTCCTCTCTGCAGCCGTATTGTCAACAACGTATCCTCATTCGCTTTTTCCAGCTGCACTTTTCCATAACTTGTCGTACCACTGATTTCGAATACATAGGAATACTGGTTAGGCAAAAATGTTGTCGTAAATGGCTTCGCTTCATAAGTACCATCTTCTGCATTTGATAATTCCATTGAAAGAGACTTCAGCATCGCGGAATCCATCGCAATGGTATTAATGGTGACTTTTTGTGTGGTCGTTCCTTTTCCGTCATTTGCAGTAAAGGTCACTTCATCTACCTGGTTTCCCTCTGTCGGTGTAAAAATCCAATTTCCTTCTTCTATTTTTGCATCTGCTACCGTGCTTGCTGTAACGTTCAGTTCGTCACCATCCGTATCAGCAAACAGCGACTCCAAAGGAATCGTTACGCTTCCTCCGGATTCCACATGAATGGTATCCTCGCCAACATATTTGGGCAGATGGTTAAAGGTAAAGGTATAGTCCTTTGCCAGTACACCTTCTATATAGGTTATTACAAAAGATGATTGCTCTGTTGAAATCGAATTAACATTATTAATGCCGTTAATATAGCACTTCTCTGCTTCACCAGACGCATAATTCGGTACAACATAGGGAATATCGTCCGGAATGTTCAGCACATACTGATCTACTTCAGCATCAAATTTCGGAGAAAGAGAAACAGAGTCTATACTGGGATAGCTAAACGAAAAACTCGACATGCGCGCATCGTTTTGTACGTTAACGGTCATTCGAAAAGTTGCAGAAGAAATCGAGCTGTCCGCTGCCGAGCCGGCATCCTCTGCATAAAAAACGATATTATCTGTGCCGAGTGTCGTTGGTGTATAGGAAAATTGGTTTCCTTCCACCATCGTTCTTGTTTTATTGTCATTTATCACATAAGAAAACGTCAATGTGTCTCCATCTTTATCTGAAAATAGCTCATTTAAATCCAACGTAAAGACCTTATTGACAGCTACCGTCGCCTGATTTGTATAGGTTGTCGCATGAGGGACATAATTAAATTTCACCTTATGTACTTCTGTTTGTCCCAATTTTTCCGCCGACACCGTTACTTCCCTATTGTCCGCAACAGCAAAGAATTTTTCTTTTTCAAGCCCTTCCGGTGCGATCGTAATATTTGTTTCCTCGTCATTTCCCCAGGAAAGCTGCGCATACGCTACATCATCACTTTTGATATTCACCAGGTAACCTTTGTCGGCACCTTCCACCGTTTGCTCAATCATTGAACTTTGACTGCTCACTTCGCTTGTGCCATTAACAGAAACTTTTACAGCAACATCCGTCACCAACGGGTCTGCAGCAGTAACAAGTCCCGTAGATACCGCAAGCGCACTCAGTGTAATAAGTGCTAAAAACTTTTTACATTTCATCGTATCCACCTCTCTTAAACGTTACGATTTTTGTTTACGTAGTTGATCCAAATAGTTCCGAATGGAAGTTTCATATTTATTTTCTCCCGGCTGATAATAAACAACATCTCGCAGATTATCCGGCAAATATTGTTGTTTTACATAGTGCCCCGGGAAATTATGTGGATATTGATATGTCATGCCGCGGCCCATTTTTGCCGCTCCCTTGTAGTGCGCATCCTTCAAATGCTGCGGAATATCCCCTGAATCCCGCTGACTTAAATCCTGCATTGCAGCGTCCACCGCACAAATGACACTATTCGATTTTGGTGCGGTTGCAAGCAGCAGTACTGCTTCCGCCAAAGGCAACCGCCCTTCCGGCAGTCCCAACTGCAACGCCGCATCGGTACAGGCCTTTACAATTGGCATCGCGTTTGGATATGCCAGCCCGATGTCCTCCGCTGCAATCACAAGCAGCCGCCGACAAACCGATTTCATATCGCCTGCGCTCAGCAACCGTGCCAAATAATGCAGCGCCGCGTTTTCATCCGTACCACGGATGGACTTTTGAAACGCACTGAGCAAGTCATAATGGCTGTCTCCATCTTTATCGTAGCGCGTTGCCGGCATCGCCGTTACATCCGCCGCCGTCTCTATGGAAACACGAATTTCTTCTCCGCCGACCGATGCAATTACACACGCTTCCAGCAAATTCATAGCTTTGCGCACATCGCCGTAAGCACTGTGTGCCAGATGTTCCAACGCGTCAGGCTCTATCTCCACACAGCGGACCCCATATTCTTCTTTCAAACAATTTGCTGCCCGCAGCAACGCTTCTTTGATATCCTCCACCGTAATGGGATAAAATTCAAAGATAATACTGCGGCTCAAAATGGCATTATAGATATAAAAATATGGGTTTTCCGTTGTAGAAGCAATGAGTGTAATACTGCCGTTTTCAATGTACTCCAGCAACGACTGCTGCTGTTTTTTATTAAAATTCTGAATTTCATCCAGATACAGTACCACACCATTTTGACCACCGAATCCCTCCAGTTCCTTTGCAATTGCTTGAATATCGCTAACGGAAGCCGTTGTCGCATTGAGACTGTACAGTTCTTTTCCCATACCTCGCGCGATAATACGCGCAACCGTTGTTTTGCCAACGCCGGACGGGCCGTAAAAAATCAGGTTTGGAATGTTCCCGCTTTCAATGATACGCCGGAGTACCTTGTCTTTGCCCAAAATATGTTTTTGCCCTACCACTTCGTCCAGCGTCTGCGGGCGGATTCTATCCGCAAGCGGCGCCATTATTCATACAGCGGACGTTTTTTGCACAAAACGTCAACACGTCTGCAAACTTCTTCTTTATTTTTCTCAAAATCGTGAATCGTCAGACCAATCAATGCTGCAATTTCCCGCATATCGTCTTCGTCCATGTTACGTGAGGTAACAGACGGCGTTCCAATCCGCACGCCGCTTGTGACAAACGGACTGAGCGTTTCAAACGGAATGGTATTTTTATTGACCGTGATGTTCACCTCATCGAGCATATGTTCCGCTTCTTTTCCTGTTACACCAGTACCGGTCAAATCAATCAGCATCAGATGGTTATCCGTTCCGCCGCTGACCAACTTAAATCCTTCCTTTTGCAGCGCTTCTGCCAGGGCAGCAGCGTTTTTCACAACCTGTTTTTGGTATGCTTTGAACTCATCTGACAACGCTTCTTTCAAGCAAACGGCTTTTGCCGCAATCACGTGCATGAGTGGACCTCCCTGTGTTCCCGGGAAAATCGCTTTATCAATCGCTTTGGCGTATTTTTCTTTGCACAAGATCAGCCCGCCGCGCGGTCCGCGCAGTGTTTTATGCGTCGTCGTTGTTACGAAATCAGCATATGGTACTGGACTGGGATGAACGCCTGCTGCAACCAATCCTGCAATATGCGCCATATCCACCATCAGATATGCGCCCACTTCGTCTGCAATCTCTTTGAATTTTGCAAAATCAATTGTGCGCGGATATGCCGATGCACCCGCCAGAATGAGTTTTACGTCATTCTCCTTTGCCAGCCGCCGCACTTCTTCATAATCAATGCGGTTATCCGTTTCTGTCACACCATATGGTACGATGTTAAAATAGGTTCCGGAAATGTTGACCGGGCTGCCGTGCGACAAATGTCCGCCGTGGGACAAATTCATGCTAAGCACAGTATCTCCGGGTTTCAGCGCGGCAAAAAACACCGCTAGGTTCGCACCTGCACCGGAATGCGGCTGTACATTCGCATGTTCCGCACCAAACAGCTGTTTTGCCCGTTCAATTGCCAGCGTTTCCACACCATCCACATATTCGCAGCCACCATAGTAACGTTTCCCCGGATAGCCTTCCGCATATTTATTGGTCAAAGGCGTTCCCATCGCTTCCATGACTGCTGGTGATACAAAGTTTTCCGACGCAATCAGTTCTATCTTATTCCGCTGGCGACCTACCTCTTTTTCTATCAATTCCGCAATTTCAGGGTCAATTTTTTTCACTTCTTCTGTAGAATACATTGACAATATTCCTCCCTTTTTGTTATACTTAATTATATTATACTTTTTAATCGCTTTTTTTACAAGAGGTTCTGCGTATAATTTTGATAGAAATAATCTTTAGGGGGCTGTGCAAAATGAATAAAAAAGAAAAAATATTGGCAATCCGCGAGATTTTTAACGAACTTTATCCTGAGGCCGGCTGTTCGCTGGACTATACCAATCCGCTGCATTTGCTGATTGCAACGCAGCTTGCCGCGCAGTGTACCGATGCACGCGTCAATTTGGTAACGCCTGCGCTTTTTGCGCGTTATCCCACTGCGCGTGATTTTGCAAACGCCGATATTCTAGAGTTGCAGGAATATATCCGCTCGACAGGCTTTTTCCGCAATAAATCCAAGAATATTATCGCGTGCTGTAAAATGTTAGACGAAAAATTTGACGGTAAAGTTCCTTCTACCATGGAAGAATTGACCAGTCTGCCGGGCGTAGGACGCAAAACGGCAAATATTATTATTGGCGACATCTACCACAAACCGGCAATCGTTGTCGACACCCATGCGAAACGTATTACCAATCGGCTGGGGCTTACCAAAAATACCGACCCCACCAAGATCGAATTTGACCTTCTGAAAATTGTTCCGCCGGACTATAGCTCGACTTTCTGTCATCAACTGGTCTATCATGGACGAGCATTATGCAAAGCGCAGCGCCCGGAATGCGAAAAATGTCCTATTTCCCATCTGTGCGATGCGTTCACAAAACCGGCATTGCTCACCAGATACCAAGGAAAGAAAAAAGAAAATTAAATTTCACAGGAGAAAAAGAAATGAATCATCTAGGTACAGTTCCCCTTGAAACGGACAGGCTCTTTTTGCGTCCTTTTGCTATCAGCGATGCACAAGCCATGTTTGATAACTGGGCAAGTGACCCAGAGGTAACCCGTTATTTGATCTGGCCCACGCACACATCTATCGAAGTGACGCAAAGTGTTCTGTCCGACTGGTGCAGCCATTACAGCGAGAATACATTTTATCAATGGGCAATCGTGCCAAAATCCACTTACAACGCTCCTATTGGCTCTATCAGCACAGTTCACATAGACGAATCCATTCAAATGGTACATATTGGATATTGCATTGGCCGCGCCTGGTGGCGACAGGGTATCACTTCAGAAGCGTTGCTGCGTCTGCTTCCATTTTTCTTTGATGAGGTTGGCGTCCAACGCATCGAATCCCGCCATGACCCTCGAAATCCATATTCCGGCGCGGTCATGAAAAAATGCGGCATGAAATATGAAGGCACCATGCGCCAAGCGGACAGAAACAACCAGGGCATCTGCGATTGTTCCTACTATGCCATTCTCGCGTCCGACTATACCACTTCCGCGGACAAGCAGTAAGTTTTTTTCATGAGCGGCGCCTAAAACATTTACGGTTGCAAATACCGCTGCGTTGTCGCGGCAAGTGTTACCATTCCGTTTAAAATCACCTGCTCGTCAATGATAAATTTGCTGCTATGTAACGGCTGCCGGTTTTGCGGTGTTCCGCTTCCCAACTTGATATAGGCAGATGGGACTTCCTGAGCAAAAAATGCAAAATCGTCGCTGCCCATGGAGGACTCCCGCGTCCATACAATCTTGATTTCCTCCTGAGAACGCAGCGCCTCTTCTACCAGCCTATTTACCTCCATCGCATTCACTGTCGGCGGATAAATCCAGTGGTAATCCAGTTCATAAGACGCGCCCAGCGCCGCTGTTACCCCTTTTACTACTCGCTCAATCAACAGGGGCAGCCGTTGCCGCGTTTCTTCTTTTAAACTCCGCACCGTTCCCTGCAAATGGACACTGTTCGGAATCACATTGTAAGTTGTGCCACCATGGATACTGCCGATGGATACTACCGTCGCGTCTTGCGGATCTACATTACGGCTGACTATGGTTTGCAGGGCATTTACCACCTGACAGGCTGCCGTCACCGGATCAATGGCATCCTGCGGCCATCCGCCATGTCCTCCCTTTCCTTGGATTATCAAATCAAATTCATCATCTGCTGCCATTGCTGCACCTTCTGTCAGCTGTACCGTTCCAACGTTCACTTCATTCATGACATGAATGCCCAGACAAATATCAACATCAGGATTTTTCAGTACGCCTTCCGCAATCATGGGGCGCGCACCGCCTTCCGCCTCTTCTCCCGGCTCAAACAAAAATTTTACTGTTCCTTTCCAATCTTCCTTTGTTTGGGACAGGATATAAGCTGTGCCCAGCACAATCGCCATGTGTGCGTCATGCCCACAAGCGTGCATATGCCCGTCAATTTTGGACGCAAACGCACAATCGACTTCTTCTCTCACCGGCAAGGCATCTATGTCCGCACGCATTGCTACACAGCGCCCACTGCCATTTTCCAGCGTCGCCACAATTCCTGTTCCGGCAATTCCATCTTGATACGGAATTCCCCATTTATCCAACTTTTCTTTGATAAATTCTGCCGTTTGATACTCTTCAAACGCTAATTCCGGAATTTCATGCAGCTGTCGCCGTATCGCTACCGCTTCTCCAAAAATTTCATTCGCATATTGTCTGATTCGCTTCAAATGCTTCATCTCCTTATTTCGCCGTATATTTCCGGTATAACATATGCAGCCCTTTTAGTGTCAGCTGCGGGTCCACAATGTCAATTGCATCTGTATCGGACGCAATCATTCGTGCTAGCCCGCCCGTTGCAATCACCTTTGCTTCCCCAATTTGTTCTTTAAATTTCCGCGTTAAATACTCCACTTGTCCTGTATAGCCTAAAATCACACCGGACTGCATTGCCGCCACTGTATTGCGTCCAATGACCTCCTGCGGCTTTACCAACTCAATCAACGGCAGTTTCGCCGCATTTTGATATAATGCATTTACCGAAACCTTAATACCGGGACAAATCGCGCCTCCCAGATAATTTCCGTTTTTATCCACCGCACAAAATGTCGTTGCGGTACCAAAATCTATGATAATCAACGGACCGCCATACAATTCATAGGCCACTGCCGCATTGACTAGCCGGTCCGCCCCTACTTCTTTGGGATTATCCAGCTGGATCTGAATTCCTAAATCCATCGTGTCATCTACCACAATTGCTTTTTTTCCTAAATATTTCCGCATACAGTGTTCCATCGAATACATAATGCTGGGGACAACCGAAGCAATTATAATATCTTCAATCTGTTCTTTTGCAATGTTCCATTGACGCATAAGTTCCAATAAAAAGGACCCAATTTCATCCGCCGTTTTATTTTGCTGTGTTGCCATGCGCCAAGTGGCGATTAACTGTTCTCCATCATATATTCCAAAAACAATATTGGTATTTCCTGCATCAATTACCAATAGCATGTTATCCCTCTTTTCTTTTTTATACATATCCATAAATACCACGCACCGAAACTTCTCCTGATGAGACAATTGTTTCTGTTCCATCTTCTTTGCGCACAATCAGTCCGCCGCTGTCTGCGATGCCAACTGCCGTTCCTCTGAATTCTCCTGCTGCTCCTATTACGCCCACCGCTTTTCCAACAGTGATACAATTCTGGGCGTATCGTTGCACACAGGTATCCAAATTTCGATATTCCCATTCCATTTCTTTCAGCATCTGTGCCGCTAAATAATTTTTATCTAGCGTTTTTCCTGTGATTTCTTCCAGCGAAATTGCATGGTCCTTCAGTTCCTCCGGCACTACAGAACATTCCACATTCATACCAATTCCCGCAACACAATAAATACCTGTATCCACTGCTCCACACAACTCCGACAAAATTCCGCACAATTTTCTTCCTTTATATACTACATCATTCGGCCATTTGATTCCTGTATGGACATTTGTCACGTGCGAAATCGCTTTATAAGCCGCCATAGCGACCGCCAGACTCATCACCGGAACCCTGTCCAATGGAATCGAGGGTTGTGGCTGAAATAAAAAGGATAAATAAATCCCGCCGGGATTGGACACCCAAGTGCGTCCTCGACGCCCGCGCCCCTGCGTTTGGCGCAAAGCAATCGCCGCCGTACCTTCTGTCGCGCCTTCCTCCACCAATCGTTTGAGATACGAGTTGGTGGAATCCACCTTGTCCAATACAATTAGCCGATTCCACATAGAATCTCCCAATTGTGCTTCCACCAAAACTTTGGACAACATAGCCGCTGTCTCATTTTTCAGGCGATATCCTTTGCCGCTGACTGCTTCAATCTGCCAGCCCTCTTCCCGTAGTTCCTCCATAACTTTCCAAACAGCCGCGCGTGTCACACCAAACTTTTTGCACAGGCTGCTACCCGTCACATAATCGCCGCTATTGTCTAGAAGCACTTTTTGTATATACTCTTTCAAGGGTTCCACCTCTTTATAAAAACTTTGCCCCAATATAGGGACATACCCGCAGTTTTCCGTCTTCAATTTCCGCTATCATAACACCCGGATACGGCATCGTATTGTACCCGCCAGGATTTACGCATACCACGCCATCCACCACTTCATTCATCCGCACATGTGTATGTCCAAAAAATGCAGCTTGTGCATGCAACGCTTTTGCACGGCGTACTAAATCATCCACACCTCTACGTACGCTGTAAGCATGTCCATGGGTCAAAAATAATTTCACACCGGCGCGCTCCAATAGTCTCTCATCATCTCCAATATCAAAATAATCATTATTGCCGCGTACCCAAACCCACTCATATTGTGGATACAAGTTCGCTAAATCCCGTGCATCTGCACATAAATCTCCTAAATGGACAATCAAATCGATTTTTTCAATAGTCTCCACTGCCCGGCAGACATAATCAATGTTCCCGTGCGTGTCACTTGCAATCAGAATCCGATACATATTCATCCTTCCTTTTTTCAACCTGTTTGATCCGTTTCTCTAGCTTTACCCGCGGGATCTCCACTAATCTGCCACACCCCAGACAACGCATCTTGAAATCGATCCCCACACGCAGCAGTTCCCATCTATTTTCTCCGCACGGGTGCGGCTTCTTCGTCTGAACGACATCGCCCACCTCTAGTTTCATTGCCATAAGACTGCCTCCTTATTCCGTTGTTTCATTTCTTTATGATACCATATTCTCTTTTTTTTGTAAATCTCTTTACAAAAAATTTTCAGTATGCTATCATAGATTTAATACGATTACGAAATGCGAGGATTTTATATGCAGCTTGCAATTCAAATGACAACTGTTTTCCTTTTTTGCCTCTACCATCTGCCCGCACTATCTTCGTTGTGCGCCTATCAAGCGTCGTCTGCTGCCTATCGAGCACGGCACCTTTGGCTGGGTTGCTTACTATATTTGACCGTATTTTGTATCATTAGCAGTTTTATCGCCGAACTCTTAGCATTGTTCCTCCCCAAAAATTGCGTTTTTTTATTTTCCCTGATTCCTGCTGCTCTGCTGCTCACTCTGCCGAAAAACCGCAAAGCCGCAAACCATTGTGCCAACTCCTATCAAATGCTCACATCTTCTCCCGTTACTGGAACGGTTACCTATTTATTGGCCCAGTGCGGAGAGGCTTGTTCATTGCTGCTTTTTCTGCCGCTAGTTGCCCGACAGGATTTTTTACTATACCCGTTTATTTTTTTAGGTTTTGGTATAGCAATTGTTGCTGGTCGTTATTTTTCTGCCACTTGGTTGCGGAAAAGTAATACCTATTTTTTACTACAATTTTGCGTTTGTTTATGTTTTTTCGTATTATTTTTACTAATAACACAATTGCAGTATTGATTCGCATTTTCCCGACTCATACACAAATTTTCAGATATGTGTTGAATTTCCGAGCATTTTTATATTTTTTTGCAATTTGTTACTTGTTTCGTTTTTGTTACTTTAACATCTTACATTGTGTAATTTGCACAATTATCGCATGTAATTTTAGACATTTTATCAAAACTCGCACAGAAACCATGTAACAATTTCTATAGTTTTGATTTTTGAACATAATTCTAAATTTTGTGTCTTGCATATGTGTATAATTTATAGTATAATATAACTTGAAAAAGATAATTTGTTGATTTTGGATAATGGCAAATCGTTATCCAGAAAAGAATATTGCCCGTTTTCTGTTTATAATGAACAATATACGTAAGATATTTTCGTATATTTTTTATTAAAATATAAACCGCGATTGCGGAAGAAATGGAGGAACAACCATGGCAACACAAGTAGTGCCTGTCGCTGCGAAACGCAGCAAATCTTCAAACGCAGGAAAAATCCTTGCGAGCGACATAAGAAGGAATTATAGCCTGTATCTGCTGATGATCCCTGTATTTCTTTTTTACTTCTTCTTTATGTATAAACCTATGTACGGCGCGATTATCGCATTTAAAGACTTTAATCCCGCAGAAGGTATCTTAGGCAGTCCATGGGTCGGACTTGATAACTTTAAGAAGTTCTGGGACAGTATGTACCGTAACAGAGTCTTTTTCAACACGTTGAAAATCAGATTTTCTACTTTGATTTTCAGTTTTCCTGCTCCGATTCTTCTGGCGCTGCTGATTAATGAG
>CBCTHD010000013.1:0-15265 GCA_965146615.1 uncultured Clostridia bacterium | reverse complement strand
AGGAAAAAGTTTTATTTCGTCAGTCCATACAGGTTTTTATAGGTAAATAAATCCCTCCATATATCATCGTACTGTTCTTTGTTCATATCGCCGCTTAACGTACAAGTGTATATATCAAGTGCTGCATAATCGCTTTCCGGTCCGCTTGCCCAGATTTCATAAGTCACACTGTCGGGATTGCTAAACGGCAGATAGTTACGTCTTGTTCCGCCGACATTCATCATAAATACCTCGGCGGCTTCTCCTGCTTTTACATTTGAACCGTCATTGGAAAGTACGCTGTAATACGGCAATCCGTTTTTTGCAATTAGCTTATAGTTTATATAGGGCATTTTATTTGTGGTACGCTGTACATCCACAATCAGGCTTTCGTTTTTGTTCAGCGTGACTTCGCATATTTTTTTAGATTGGTTTCCGTCAATGTTTTTCGGTATCAGAATCGTATCTGTGAAATAGGTACGGCTTCTGTTTTTCTGCACAATATCATTATTTATGTTATTGCTTATGATTGTCTCTTCGGTAAAATCGCCGTAATGTCCGCTGTAATAGGAATAGCTTTGTATCTCCTCCTTGGGAAATACGCTTGCTATCACATAGACACCTCTGTCGATAATTTCGGAAATATATGCGTTGTGGTCGTAATGATAATATGGATTATTATATGCAAGCTCAAATTGAATCTGCTTTTCAATCATTTTTTCAATGACCTTGTCATCTTTATATGCAGCAGCATGATTCGCATAGCATACGGTAAGCTCCTTGCCCGATATATTCATTGTTTTATATTCCGCGCTTTCAACCAAATCCCATGAAGAGGTTAATGCTTTATCCTTGGGCAGCCAAAATTTTATTACCGCATAATAAGGCTCCTGCCGGTTATAAATATCAAGCATATTGCCGTCACCGTCTATAAGGTAATACCGTGTGAGAATGGAACTGCACAAAGGTGTAAAATATCTCTCAAATGCATTGTAACCATACCTTACAGAGGAATAGTTTGTATACAGCAACGCATCACTGTGCTTTTCGTTGTAAATATTGAGCGCTGCGTTTACATTGTAATCCATATTTTCCTGCGGATAAGCATAATATGTATACATTGCGCCTCCATATTCACTGCCAACGCTTTGATTATTTACCGCCGCCATAACAACAGTTGCACAAAGCATTGTAACTGCTATTGCAACCGCCATAACCAACGCCATCATTTTGGATAGCCGCCCGCTTTTGGCGCGTATTTTTGTAAATCGATTCTGCAAGGTTTTTTTGTTTGCGCTCATTTTTGTTGTATATAGATTTTCCAGCATTTATTTTTCCTCCCGTTCCTCCACTAAATCAAGAATCGTTTTCATGTACTGTTTTTGTTCTTCTACAGACATATTTTTTGTGACTTCCATATCACAGGACACTTCGCAAGATTCACTTACATTGACACGCAGTAGATAGGCAAGCGGGTTAAACCAGTGAACAGCATTTACAAACAACGACAGCCATTTTATCAGTAAATCTTTTCGCTTGTAATGTGTCAGCTCATGCAAAAGCACCATACGCATATTTGTGTCAGAAATTTCTTTGCAAGGGATGTAGACGACCGGAAACAAAACGCCGACGAGCAACGGCGACTGAATCTCTGGAGACATTCTGATTTTGATATGCCTTTTTATTTTTAATTCCGTTCTTACTTCATCAAGTATCAAATTTTCTGTAAGCTCTAATGCACCCTGTCTCCTACGAGCGGTATATATCACATAGCTTGTGATAACAACAATCAAAAACAAGCAGCCACCCAAAAACCAAATATACGCAATCAAATCCAACAGTTTTATTTGAAGTTTTGGCGTTAAAGTTACTTCTCTGTATGCTATAGGTGCGCCCGCAATTGTAACCGTCTCCGGATTGTCCGGCATCTGTACCTGCACTTGCTCCTGCTGTTCCATCCGGTTTTGTGAAAGCAAAGAAATTTTTTGCGCTTCCTTTTGGGGAACCAGCTTGTATGCTGGGATCAACATGGAAAAAAGCACCGCTACCCACACATAATATTGCCATTTTGCCGGAAACTTTTTTGCAGTAACAGGTTTTAAGCATAATAGCATGACTGTAATTGCAAACCCAAACAGGCTTAAGATAAACACTGTCTTGAAAAGATCATACATCGTATCACTCCAAATCGAACATTTTTTTCAAATCTGATATATCCTCATTTGAAAGTTTTTTGTTTTCATAGAGTGTCGCAACCATATTTTTCACAGAGCCTTTATATATCTTGGACAAAAAATTTTCTGTTTCGCTCAAATCATATTCGTTTTGTTGGAGCAATGGATAATATAAATTCGACTTTCCCTTTTTGTCACAGGAAACGACTCCTTTTTTCAAAAGTCTTTGCAAAAAAGTGGAAACAGTAGACGGCGTCCATTCTGTCCCTGCAAGCGCCCTGACTACATCTGCCACAGTCATTTTGTTTTGTGATTGCCACAAAATTTTCATAATCTGGTACTCAGAATCGGTAATTGTTTGCTTTGTGTTCGACATGCAAAACCCTCCATCGTTTGTAAATTTCAATTGAAATAAAATTACATTTGTAGCTACAAGAATAGTATAACAGCTATATCTACATTTGTCAATAATTTTTTTGTAAATAATGAATTTTTTTGAATAATTACGTTTAGAACGAATTAATACCGTAGGCGGTACAGTGAATTTCAAAACATACACGAGGTCATGTCGCAAAATATGTGTGTATGACAAAACGAACGCCGACGATGGTAAATAAATTTGTCAGAAAGATTATTGTCCAAACTCCCGCTAAATCCAGCGCGCACAAAGGACAGAAGACACAAATTGTGTTTCGCATTATTAGTGCGTTTGTTCCGCCGGGCGCGATTATGCCCGGTAAAAAGGAAATTCCGCAGGACTATCTCCAATCCTGCGGAAAATACTTCCTTATAAACCTTTGCCCATAAGCGCCGGTCTTTTTTCCTATGCTCAGGTTTGTTCCATTCGACGTCTTAATCCTTGTCATGTGACAAAATAAATGCTTTCAGAATGTCTTCCAGATAATGAAGTTTTTCCTGCGGACAACGGGAAATCATGCCTGTAATCCGTTTGTAAGATCTGGTCGAAGCATTCTGGTCTTCACCGAACAAAATATAATCGGTGGAGAGTTTCAGTGTATCGGATACAAGAAGCAGCGTTTCAATCGACATTCCCTTATAACCGAGTTCAATGTCGCCGCAGAATTTTTCTGTCACGTGAAGCCGTTTGGACATCTCGCGGCGAGAAATTCCCATTGCCTCGCGGGCCCGCCGAATTCTGTTTCCAGAACCGAGCTTATCATACTCCAAAGCCAAAATCAAGCACCCCTTTCCTAAAGATGTTTTATCTACATTTCCACAGCCTGTTGCGGCAGTAGAAGCATCATGTATGGAAAAATATCTTCCCACCTTCATTATATCTTTAAGCGGGGGCGTCTAAAATGCCCCGTTGGAGAGAAAATTTATAACTTATAGGGGTTGCTGTAAAAAATGAATAAAATTGGCGGCGCAAGCGGGAAAAAATACTGCGCCGCGCTGGATTTGTAAGCTGTCTGTAGAAAATAGAATACCCTGACGGAGCCGAATGGTATTCCGGCAGGGGTAAGAAATATGCTTGTAACAAAAAAACGGGCTTTGTTGCCCGTTTCTCCCCTGTGAGGTTATGTGAGATAAAGCATTGCCGTACCCGCGACGCCCAGCGCAAAGGTAAACACGCACCATGCTGCCGAAAGCAGCCCGGGGTCTTTTCCCCGCCGCGCCGCCAGCGCCGCCAAAAACAAAAACGGGATCGCGTCCACGGTATACCGATTGCCAAAGTGCCAGCCGCCCATTGTTTTGTGCAGGGCGAGCAGCACAAAATGAACCACAACCAGCAGCGCCGCTACGCAAATGAGAACTTGATCGGTTTTCTGACGTGTCCACAGCGCCGCGAGCCAACGTCCCAAAAATACGAGAAACACGGGGCTGACCAGCCAAAACGCCATGCCGTCAAACTGCGGAAACACCGGTCTGCCGTTTTCCCAATCGGGCAGCCGCAGCAGGCGTCCCAAATTTTCAGCGAGATAGTGAATGCTGAATTGCCCATATTCACTTTCTGTAAACTCCGGCAGGTAGTTATGGCCAAATTCCAGGACGTTACCAAACCGCGCAGCATTCAAAATCATGTAAAAAGCCGCCATAGCCGCTGCCGGCAAACAGGACAGTAGCAGCAACTTCACCGTTTTGCGCCGTTCTGTGCCAATAAGCTGTTTTTTGTAGCGCTGCCAAACCAGGTAGAGCAGCAACGGTGCATACACGGCGTTCAGCGGACGGCAGCCCACCGCGCACGCCCACAAAAACAGTCCCCAGGCAACGGCGCTGTGTGCCTTACAGGAGCGCAAACACCACAAAGCCCCCGCCGACAGGGTAAACGCAAACGTTTGCGCCAGAAACCACACGCCGCCGTTGGTGGCGATAAACAAGAAATTGCCAAAAATTGTCCCCAGCAGCGCCCAAAACACACTGGTGCGGCGGCTGTAGCCCTCCCCTTCCGCAAGTTTCAGCAAAAATACCGCGCCCACAATTCCGGCCGCTGCGCACAGTAAATGGTCGGGCGTGTCTGTTCCAAACAGCACCACAAACGGCAGCAAAACAATGGACGGAAAGGGCGGAAAACTCACGAAATACCGTCCATCAAAAATAGCGAGCTCCAAATGGGGATAATTTTGCCCCAGGTCTAAATGGCCTTGCAGCCAGCGGGCAGCTTGCAAGGAATATGAATTATAGTCGTTATGCGCCCAGGGAAAGGCGCCATTAAAACACCAAATTACAGCATATGCCGCCAGCATACAAAATGCCACAGCCCAAATATCTTTGTGCCGCCGCAGAAAGAAACTGCCGGGCGGTTGCTTCGTCATGAAAACCGCTCCTCTTTGTTCATTTATTAAGATCGTCTGCTTTACTTGCCAACACGCGGTATAGGCAAATTCGGCAGACCATCAAAAGGAAATAATACGTACATCGCGCCCCCTGGACTGCGCATATTTTATCGTGTAGCCCGTGCCGCCGCCGCTTCCGTCATAGACGGCAATCACGCGCTCCGCTTCGTCCACCATGTAACGGTTACGCACGTGGAAACAGCCGTCAAAATAGGACTGGCTGCACAGCGTCCGTTTGTTGCAGTCGAACAGCAGGTTAAAATAGCGTGTCTGGTCTGCATCCGGCCATTTTTTGGGCTGCAAGGGATAAGGAACCGCCGCCTCCAAATAGAGATCCGGGACCGCGTCCTTTCGTAGTTTCAAAATAATTTCACCCGCCCAGGTATCCGCGCCCTGAGCCATGCCGGTAATAAAATGGCGGTAGCCATCCTCCACTGCCTGTAAAATTTCCGCCTCCAGCCTTGCTGTGTGCGCTGCGCAGCGAAAATGGGATTCAGCGTATTTCCAGGGCATACCGGCTGGACGTTTGCCCGTGAAACACACTTTTTTCGTTGTCTTTTCCATATGGCATCTCCATCATTCAAATGTTCTTCTAATAGCATACCATACATTGGCAGTAAAATCAAGCAAAAGACTAAAATATACCATATATTTGACTGTAGAATCATTTTATGGTACAATACTATTTAAAGCAAAAGCGGCAAAAGTCCGCGGCACGAAAGAAAAAGGGGTTTTTCCGGCATGAAGCAACAATTTCAAAAGGGATTGCGGGCGGGCATACCCATAGCGCTGGGGTATATTCCCGTGTCGATTGGGTATGGTATGCTGGCACAGGGCGGTGGCCTGAGTATTTTGCAGGCGGTCTTGATTTCCATGACCAATTTCACGTCGGCAGGACAGGTTGCCGGCACCAATCTCATCTTTAGCTGCGCGCCGTTGGTGGAAATTGCCGCCGCCACGTTTATCATCAATATTCGGTATATGCTGATGTCGCTGGCATTATCGCAAAAGGCGGACCCTGCTATGACGCTGCTGCAGCGGTTCATTGTCGGCTTTGGCATCACGGACGAGGTTTACGCGTTGGCGTCCATGGAAAAAGGGATGTTGACGTTTGCGTTCATGCTGGGGTTAATTGTGGGACCGTTTTGCGGCTGGACGGCGGGTACTTGGATTGGTGCGGCGGCAAGCACGCTGCTGCCCGCTTCCGTGAAATCGGCATTCGGTGTGTCGCTGTATGCCATGTTTATTGCGATTGTAATACCCAGCGCGAAGAAATCCAAAGGTATTTTGTGCACGGCGGCGCTGGCGGCAGGTATTCGCTGCGCCTTGTATTATGTGCCGGGTCTGCGTAGAATTTCCGCGGGCTGGGCGGTGATTATTACAGCGGTGCTGGCAAGTGCGGCGGCAGCGTGGCTTGTGCCGCTGCGTACAGCGGAGAAGGAGACAAAGGAGGCGGAGAGATGACGGCAGCCTATGTGACGCTTGCTATTTTGACCATGGCGCTTGTGACATATCTTCCGCGCGTGCTGCCACTGGTGGCGGTGCGGCGGAAAATCAAATCGCCGTTTGTCAATTCGTTTTTATATTATATGCCTTATGCGGTGCTGGCAGGCATGACGTTTCCGGCAATATTTTACGCTACATCCAGTGTGCTGAGCGCGGCGGCGGCTTTGGTGGTAGCGCTGCTGCTGTCCTATGCGGGACGCGGACTGGTCAGTGTAGCGCTGGCGGCTGTTGCCGTGGCGTTTGTGGTGGAACGTGTAATGTGATGCGGTCGGTATGGTGCAGCAAGGGAGGGACGACCTATCGAAGGAAATATACAACAGAAAAAAGCGTATCAATGGCTACAGCGGTGGCTGCCGTACATCGGCGCGGCACTTGTGCTGGCGCTGGTGATGATGACGTTGTTTTTGGGAGAAAACGCGGGTTTGAGCGACAATGGCGATTTTGCCCGCGTGATGAACGTCAACCGGATTCATCCTACAGGGGATGGACAGAGCAGTTTTTTATTCCAGCAATATTATACCATGGACTTGGAGGGCGACGGCGCGGTGCAGCAAATTCAGTCGCTGTTTACCACACAGGACGACGGGCTGTACTTCTCGCCACAGTTTGCGTTTATACAGGTTTCCAAGCTATGCAATTATTTGTATAATAATCTTCGGGGCGCAAGTGCGGATAATTATAATTTGGCGTTCTTGGCATTGCTGTATGCGCTGGTGCTGGCGGCGGCGGTCTGGCTGCTCCTGCGCCACTTGCCGCGCGGAACCGTGCCGCGTCGAATTTTGGCGGCAGTGCTGCTGATTTTTTTGTTTTGCGACGCCGGCTATATTCTCTATTTTAATTCGTTCTATGGCGAAGCGCTGCAATTTGTGACACTACTGTTGGCGGTGGGCTTGTGGATGCGGCTGTATGAGAACCCGAGACGGTGGTGCAGTTGGGTCCTGCTGTATGTAGCGCTGTACTTTTTCGGCGGCGCCAAGCTGGCGAACATTCCGCTGGCGTGCCTATTCGGACTTATCGCATTGCTGCTGCTTGTGCGCGGCAGCGGTAAGTGGATTCGTGTTACGGCGGGCGCATTGTGCGCCGCGCTGCTGGTGAGTCAGGTTGCGCTGGCCGGAAGCATTCCCGCCTGGATGGAAAACGACACCAACTATCAAGCGGTGTTTTTCGGTGTGCTGAAAAATTCCGAAACGCCGGAACAGGATTTGGAGGAGCTGGGGCTGGATCCGGCATATGCGCCGCTTGCGGGAACGCACGCTTACCAACCGTCCTACCCGATGGACATTTATTCGGACGCATTTCGACAGGGGTTTTATGAAAATGTGTCCAAGGTGCGCGTGATGTATTTTTATTTGCGCCATCCCGCACGGCTGCTGGACAAAATGGACACGGCGCTCATGTGCAGCGCCTATATCCGCCCGCCTTATTTGGGAAACCTGTCGTCCAAACGCATGACGCACGTGAAACGCAGCAGCGGCTGGAGCTGGCTGCGGGTACGCTCGCGCGTGCTGTACACGTTTGCGGTGATGCTGCCCGCGCTGGTGCTTGTGAGCCTGTTCGCCTTGTGGCGCGCACTGCAGTGTCTGCGGAAGAAACGGAAACGGGAGTCGGTTGCCGCATATGGCGCGTTGCTCGCGTTATGCGCGGCGGCATGGGCGGCATGGGTGCTGCCTATTTTCTCGAACGGCGAAGCGGATTTGTCCAAGCACATGTTTTTGTTCATTCATTTGGTTGATTTTCTGGCAGTGGTGGGCGTGGTGGCAGCAGCGCCGCGGCTGCTGCGGGCGGCAAAATGGTGCCGAGTGCACTGGAAAACGGCGACAGCGGGTGTGGGCGCCATTGCGGCAATCGTGCTGACGGCGGCATTGGTTCATGCACAGCATGCATTGCCGGTGGTGGAGTTTGGACGGTTTGAAGGAAAAACCCTGCTCTGGGAAGTGGTGCAGGAGGACGCGGAAACCATGACGTTGGTGTGCTGCGACACGGTGACAAACCGACCGTTTGACGATAACGAAAGTAATTTGTGGAGCGACAGCACGCTGCGCGGCTGGCTGGGCAGTACATTTTTGGCGGAGTTTACGCCGGAGGAAATACAGCGGCTGGTGCCGGTGGAGCAGCGGGAGCTGCTGAGCGAGCCATATGCGGGGCAAAGTGAAGGCGGACAGCACGCGTTGTTTTGGCATTTCGACCCGCGCAAGGCGGCAGATTTGGTGGAGGATTCGTATTATAAAACGACGTTGGACAATGTATATCTGCCCACGCCGGAGATGTTTGGCAGTTTTTCCACCAAGTGCGGCGCGGACTGGTGGATGCTCGCGCCATATGGCAACAACAGTGCCATGGAGCGCGTTGTAGGCACGGACGGCTTTATTCTGTTCCGCGACGCGAATGAAACGGCGGGGGTGCGCCCCGCTGTGACAGTACGAAAATTGTGAAAGAACAAGCTGGCGCGAAGCAAACAGTTTTTCACAGGATAAGCAAACCGCCCTTCCGGCACACTGCCGGAAGGGCGGTTTTATAGGTTGGGGACCAATTCAATTTGGCTGGTCCGTTCTGCCCAGCAGATAATCGGTGCTTACGCCGTAAAAATCAGCGAGCTTGAGCAGAACTTCGTTTGGAGTATTATGCTGTCCTGATTCATAGTAGCTATATGCTCTTTGACTACAATTCAAAATTTCGCCCATCTGTTTTTGTGTTAAATCATTATCTTCCCGAAGTTTTTTTATGCGTTGATACATATTGCTCACCTCAACTATATAATACCATAACGGAAAACACACTATTGATATTTAGCGGAAAATCCGCTAAAATAATTTTAAATAGGAAAAATATAAACTATTGGCGACAGCTATTTGGCTTTTCTGATAGCCTAATTCGTTCTAAATGTCAACAATGCATTCTATTTTATGATATGATAAAGTTGCAGTGAGCAATATAACGTATCAAAGAACTTTGAAAAAATGATTCAAGTAAAACAAACACACACAAGTTAGGAGGGATCTGGCGTGAAGCAACGGAAACAAGGCATAAGCGTTACATTGGATGAGGACGTCGTGATTGCGATTCGGGAATTGGCTTATAATAGCGGGCGCAGCGTTTCTCAATGTATTGACTTGATTTTAAAACGCTACATAGAACAGCGTCAAAAAGCGGAAAAAAAAGAAAAAGTAGACTGATCGTGCGATCAGTCTACAAAAATAATTTCCATGCAGTCAGCAAATTCCTTTTGTGCAGCGTGAAACACACGCAAAACTTTTTCTAACATATACTGGCAGTCTTTGTTTTTTGGTACCGCATGAACGCCTTTGACATAAATGGTGGCGTCAAATGTATCGCCTAAGCAATCCCACAGTGCGTCAAGATTTTCGCCATAGTAGCCTGGGAAATGCAAATCTTTTTTAATAACCTTGTGAATATCCTGCCACCGTTTTACTTTAGAAAAGTCAAGAATGAATTGACGTTCGTATGCCAGAAAACATCCCTCCTTAAATAATTTCAAAAAACGCCGCTATACCGCATGATTCACGTGTTTTCGGCGCGCTGCTGCCGTGTTGCTTTAAAAATGTTTTTTTTTGATCTGGTCACATCAGTAATATCCTATATTTTACCATGATTTTCTGTAATCCGCAAGAGGAAGTGCCGGAAAAGGCGCAGTCAAACGGCACGCCAATCAATCAAAAAACTTCATAAATAGGCATAAAATAGGAATAATTCCATAGGAAATAGGATAATATAAATCAAAACTGTGCATAGTGCACAAAAAATAATGATTATTTTTGACGGAAAAGATGACTGAAAATGATTGACTTTGACTGAAAATGGTGTTATACTAATAGCGAAGGAAGTGATTAGAATGCTTGCAGAAGAACGCTTTGCCCGAATCCTCCAAATCGTGGAGGAAAAACGTGCCGTGAAAGTCGGCGAACTGACAGAGCTGCTGGGTATTTCAGAATCGACGGTGCGCCGGGATTTGACTGTGCTGGACGAGGAAGGACGGTTGCACAAGGTGCACGGCGGCGCGACAGCGCTGGAAGGAACCTTCATGGCGCATGATGTGGACGTATCCGTCAAAATGAATCAAAACCGTGACGAAAAAGCGCGTATTGCCGCGTATGCGGCAGCCTTGGTGAACGAAAATGATTTTGTGTATCTTGACGCGGGCACCACGACGGAATGGATGGCGGAATACCTGACGGAGAAAAAAGCGGTCTATGTCACCAACGGTATTTCCCTGGCAAAGAAATTGGCGCAGCGCGGATTTGAAGCATATATCATTGCCGGGCGCGTGAAAAGTACAACGGAAGCGGTCATCGGTGCGGCGGCAGCGGAGACGCTGGGCAGGTATAACTTTACCAAAGGGTTTTTCGGCACCAACGGCATTGACAAAAAAAGAGGATACACCACGCCGGATATTGATGAAGCACGGACAAAATCCGAAGCGATGGAGCGCTGTAAGCGCAGCTATGTGCTGGCGGATCCGTCCAAGTTTTCGTGTATTTCCGCCGTGACCTTTGCGAAGCTACAGCAGGCAGAGCTTATCACGACAGCTTGCAAGGACAATGAATTGAAAAAAATAATGACGATATGGGAGGTGGACCGGTTATGATTTACACAGTGACCTTTAACCCGTCGCTGGATTATGTGATGAAAGTACCGGATTTTTGTCCCGGCGAGGTGAACCGCACGGAAGAAGAAGCGATTTATCCCGGCGGCAAAGGTGTAAACGTCTCGGTCGTGCTGAAAAACCTGGGGCTGGAAAATAAAGCCCTGGGATTTGTGGCAGGGTTCACAGGCGAAGCGCTGGAAGCCATGATTCGGGACTATGGTGTGGACGCGGATTTTATCCACGTGGACACGGGCTTCACACGCATCAACGTCAAGCTCAAGGCGCAGCAGGAAAGCGACATCAATGGGCGCGGCTGTGACATTCGCGAAGCCCACTTGCAGGCGTTGTTTGAAAAGCTGGACGCGCTGCAGGAGAAGGATATGCTGGTGCTGGCGGGCAGTATTCCGGCAGGATTGCCGGACAATGTGTATGAAACCATTCTGGAGCGGCTGGACGGCAGAGGTATTCGCGCTGTGGTAGACGCGACGGGAGATTTGCTGGTGAACGTATTGAAATATAAGCCCTTCCTCATCAAACCGAACAACCATGAGCTGGGCGAGATTTTCGGTAAAGAACTGAAAACCGTGGAAGAAATAGAAGATTGTGCGCGGCAGCTGCAGCGGCAAGGTGCGCAGAACGTATTGGTATCCATGGCGGGCGACGGCGCACTGCTGGTCTGTGCGGACGGCAGTGTGATGCACCGTTTGCCGCCGGAAGGCGAACTTGTGAATTCTGTCGGCGCGGGCGACTCCATGGTGGCGGGATTTATCGCGGGATACACCCGGAGCGGCTCCTATGAACAGGCGCTTCTCACAGGGCTGGCGGCGGGCAGCGCCTCGGCATTCGGCGAGTGGCTGGCGACGCGGGAAGAAGTAGAAACATTGCTGCATACGATGCAAGAAAGAAGGAGGTAAGCGAATATGAAAATCACAGATTTGTTAAAACCGGAGAGCATTGCTTTGGGTGTTTCGGCACAAAATAAGCAAGATGCGATTGACAAACTGGTGGCGCTGATGGAAAAGGCGGGCAATGTCAAGGATGCCAAAGCCTACAAAGAAGGCGTGCTGAGACGGGAGGAGGAAGGCACCACGGGTGTTGGCGAAGGCGTCGCAATTCCCCATGCCAAAACGGCAGCGGTCACAAAACCGGGACTTGCCGCCATGACGGTGCCGGACGGCGTGGACTATGAATCGCTGGACGGACTGCCGACCAACCTGTTTTTCTTGATTGCCGCGCCGGACACGGAAGAAAACGTGCATCTGGATGTGTTGGGACGGCTCAGTGTCATGCTGATGAACGATGCGTTCCGCGCTGACCTCCTGGCAGCGAAGGATGCAAAAACGTTCTTGGATATTATTGACAAGGCGGAGCAGGAAAAATTTGCAGAAGAGGACGCCGCAAAGGCGGAGACGGCGCCGCAGAAAACAGGATACCGCGTGCTTGCTGTAACGGCGTGCCCGACGGGTATCGCCCACACCTATATGGCGGCGGAAGCGCTGGAAGGCGCGGCGCAAAAGATGGGTGTGACCATCAAGGTGGAGACGGACGGCAGCGGCGGCGCAAAAAATGTGCTGACAAAAGAAGAAATTGAACAGTGCGACTGCATTATTGTCGCAGCGGATAAAAACGTGGAAATGGCGCGGTTTGACGGAAAACCGGTCATTTCGGTGGGCGTGTCCGCTGCCATCAGCCGCCCCAAAGAGTTGCTGGAGAAAGCGTTGAGCGGCAAGGTTGCACCCTATCAAAGCGACCATAAAGCGGCAGACCGGAACGACGATATGGAAAAGGAAGGCGTCGGACGGCAAATTTATAAACATTTGATGAACGGCGTGAGTCACATGCTCCCGTTTGTCATCGGCGGCGGTATTTTGATTGCGCTGTCCTTCTTGCTGGACAGCGGCGCGGCAGGAACTGCCGATTTTGGCAGCAGTACGCCGCTGGCGGCGTTTTTTAACACGGTCGGCAATTTTGCATTCTCCATGATGATGCCGATTTTGGCAGGGTTTATCGCTATGAGTATCGGTGACCGCCCGGCGCTCATGCTGGGAATCGTCGGCGGCTTGATTGCAAACGAGGGCGGCAGCGGATTTTTCGGGGCGTTAATTGCCGGATTCCTCGCCGGGTATATCATTGTATTGTTGGGCAAAGTGTTTGAAAAACTCCCCAAATCCGTAGAAGGCATAAAACCTGTATTGCTCTATCCGTTTTTGGGTATCCTGTTGATAGGCGTGCTCATGACGTATGTGGTGAACCCGCCCATGGCGTGGTTCAATACCTGGCTGGCAAATGCACTGGAAAGCATGGGCGGAACCAGTAAGGTACTGTTGGGGATTGTGCTGGGCGGCATGATGAGCATTGACTTTGGCGGACCGGTCAACAAAGCGGCGTATGTGTTTGGCACGGCTTCCATTGCAACCGGACAGTATGACATCATGGCAGCGGTGATGGTGGGCGGTATGGTGCCGCCGATTGCGATTGCAATATGCAGTCTGCTGTTCAGACGGAAATTCACGAAAAAAGAACGTCAGTCCGGTGTGACCAACTTTATCATGGGTCTGAGTTTTATCACAGAGGGCGCGATTCCGTTCGCAGCATCCGACCCGCTGCGCGTGATTCCGGCGTGTGCGATTGGCTCCGCGATTGCGGGCGGTCTGTCCATGCTGCTTGGCTGTGAATTGATGGCGCCCCACGGCGGCATCTTCGTGTTCGGCATTGTAAATCACCCGCTCAATTACCTCATTGCACTGGTTGTCGGGTCCATTGTTGGCGCGGTACTGCTGGGATTGCTGAAAAGAAAGGTTACAGAATAAATAAATGGTTTGCGGCGGGGCGCACCCGCCGCGCTATCTAAAAAAGGAGAGAGGAACATGAAAGAATTTACTTACACCATCACAGACCGGGAGGGAATCCACGCGCGTCCGGCGGGGCTGCTCGTGAAGGAAGCGGCAAAATTCCAGTCCGCTGTCACCCTTCATAAAGGGGAAAAGAGCGGCGATGCAAAACGGATTTTTGCCGTTATGGGACTGGCAGCGAAATGCGGCGAGGAGATTCGCGTGAGCGTGGAAGGCGCAGACGAGACGGAAGCGGCCGCGGCGCTGGAAGCGTTTTTGAAGGAAAATCTATAAGGTCGTATTCGAAGAGGGGATTTGTTCCGGCTTGCGCCGTCACGTCATCCCCCCTTTACCCCTCCGGGGCACGCGCGGATTCCTCCTGACAGCCGCTCTTGCTCGCGCGGCGTTCCTGACGAAACGCCAGCGGCTGATAGGAATCCAAACCGTGGTACATGCCCACGGTTTGTATGAATAAAAAAGGCGGGTCAAGTGAGGATTCCCCCTGATGCGTGCCGCATGGGAGAAATACAAATGTATGATACCGAGAAACGATGAAACGACATAATACAGAAAGGAGTGGCGGATATGTGGACAGTGCAGGGAAAAAGCGTATTCGGCGGCATTGCCATTGGCAGATTGTCGATTTACCGGAAGCGAGAAAACGTAATCAAGCGCCGCCATGCAGACGACACGGCTGCGGAAACGCAGCGGTTTGAAGCTGCGAGACAAATGGCGATCAGCCAGCTGGCAGCGCTGTATGACAAAGCAAAACAGGAGGTCGGCGAGGCAAACGCCGCTATTTTTGAGATACATCAAATGATGCTGGAGGACCCCGACTACTGCGAGTCCGTCACCAACATCATTCAGACGCAGCACGTCAACGCGGAATATGCGGTCGGCACAACGGCGGACAATTTCGCGCAGATGTTTTCCGCCATGGACGACGCTTACATGCAGGGACGTGCGGCGGATGTGAAGGATATTTCCGAACGGGTGCTGGGAATTCTCTCCGGCGTGGGCAGCGGCGCGATAGGGTTGGGCGAGCCGTCCATCATTGCGGCGGACGATCTTGCGCCCAGTGAGACGGTGCAGCTGGACAAATCCAAAGTGCTGGCGTTTGTGACGGAGCAGGGCAGCACCAATTCCCATACGGCGATTTTGGCACGCACCATGAACATTCCGGCGGTCATTCATGCGGCGGGCATTACCGACCCTGCATTGGATGGTCAGCTTTGTATCATAGACGGGTTCCACGGCATGGTGTACATGGATCCCGATGAAAAAACGCTGGCAGAATACCGCCGGCGGCAGGCGGAGGAAGCGGAACGGGGGCGGCTGCTGGAATTGTATGCAGAAGATGAGCGGAAAGGCGTCCGG
>CBCTHD010000012.1:0-15426 GCA_965146615.1 uncultured Clostridia bacterium | reverse complement strand
GATGATCTTAAAAAAGCCGCAAATCTCATGTTCAATGATTATGAGGATGCATTGCAGAGTGTTTGTGCAAACCGTATCAAAGCAAACTATATCATCACAAGAAATATCAAGGACTTTAAAAACAGCAAAGTGGCGGCTATAAAGCCATCCGAATTATTGGAAAGAATTTAAGTTCATAATAAACCCGGTTAAGAGGCAGAGCTTCCATGCTTTGTCTCTTTTCTTATACGCTTACTGCGATTTAAACACATTTTGTTGCAAATGAGTATTTTATAGCGTGTAATTTATATAGTATAATAAATTGGAGGAAATAAAAAATGTTAATTTCAATCGATCACGGCAATTCAGCCATTAAAACCGTAAATCACACATTCATTTCAGGCTTATCAGAACACACGGTTAAACCGCCTATATCCGATGAAATTCTGGAATATGGCGGAAGATACTGGACCCTCAGCAGCAAGAGAATCACATATATGATGGATAAAACAGAGGATGAAAGATATTTTGTCCTCACATTGTTTGCCATCGCAAAGGAGTTTGAAACAACCGGCAGATATGTACCGGTTGAAACAATAGACCTTGCAGTGGGGCTTCCGCCGGAACATTATGGTGTCTTAAAGGACCGTTTTGCAAATTACTTCAAAAGAGAAAACGAAATTCGATTTGTTTACAATGAAAAGCCATATTGCATCATCATAAACAATGTAATGGTATTTCCGCAGGCTTATGCCGCTGTTGTGCCCAAAAGCAATTTAATAGTAAATACAATGAGAATGTTTATTGTTGATATCGGCGGTTATACCACCGATGTACTATTGCTCCGAAACGGTAAGCCTGATATGCAGTTTTGCCGCAGCCTTGAATCCGGCATCATTACAATGAACAATGAAATTGCCCGAAAGGTAAATATCCTTCATAATATGAATATTGATGACGAGCATATAAATGCGGTTCTCAGCGGAAAGGATACGATTCTCCCGCAAGAGGTCAAGGATGCGATTATGGCAGAAACTAAAATACATGCAAAAGATATTTTGGACAAGCTGCGTGAATTGCAGGTTGACCTTCGTTCAAATCCGGCAATCTTCGTTGGCGGAGGAAGCATTCTTTTAAGACCGTTTATTGAAAATTCACCTCTTGTGGCAAAAGCTGAGTTTATTACCACTGCAAATGCCAATTCAATAGGATATGAAATGCTTGGGCGTATGAAACTTTCTCGTATATCCTCATAGAACGGAGGCTGTACAATGTTTAAAGATGGGAAATACAGATATTCACTCGGTTTTGGCAGTGATACCGAAAAGGAGAGGCGAGTCGGTGAGTTTTTAGAACGGCTTGGAAACCGAAAGAGCAGTTTGATTATTGATGTACTGAATGATTATATTGAAAAGCATCCTGAAATTGAAACCAGTCAAGGAAAAATCAAAATAACCATTGCTGCCTTACCATCTGCTCCAAGCAGAGAAAACCTTGAGCAAATGGTACGGGAGTTGATTAACGAAACGATTGCAAACATGCAGGTTTCGGGTGAAATTCAGCAGGTTGAGGAAAACATTGACACAATAAGTTTAAATGAAAATATTGCCACTATGCTTGAAAATCTTGATCAGTTTTGAAACATAACCAATAATAAGCCTGTACTATTAATAGTAAGGTTTATTTGCATTGTTGGTAAAGAAAAATAATTAAATAATGCAATTATACCACTTATACTGTGTATACACAACCAATTAAGCGGACGCAATAGACGGAATATATTATATAATATTATTGTAGAGGAGAAGATTAAAGTGGATTTTATTGCATTAGGTAAAAATATTAAGAAATATCGTAAAGCACAAGGACTTTTGCAAAAGGATCTTGCGATAATGACTAATTACAGTGATTCCTATATAGGTCAGTTGGAAAACAACAGGACAACACCGAGTCTGGAAGCAGTTGTTTCGATAGCAAAGACACTGAATGTAACGATTGATCAGTTACTTGTTAAAGACAGTGCTTTTCCCGAGAGAATTTATTTGAAAGAAATATCTGACAGAATAGAAAAATATCCATTAGATAAGAAAATTATAATTTGTGATATGATAGTTAGTCTTTTAGATCATTTTGAAAAGTTTGAATTAACAAAGTAGGGGGCTGCTTCCGATGAATAAAAAATGACACGATCAAGCTCAGGCATAATAAAATAAAATATTCGCGGATGGCAGTTCTGGCACTCCGCTGTTTATATTGTAAAAAACGGTTATATCTCATTCAGGTGAGGTATGACCGTTTTTCATTTTCTTTTGAAAAAGGGGGTGATTCCAATGTTTTAATCGCTGTGCGTAATAGGCAAAATCAAAAATTCACAGCATGCCATCATGGCATGTTGATCACCTGTTATGGTGGTATGCCCAAAAGGAGGCATTATCGTGTACCACCAAAAACAGGTTCCGGACGAACCGGATATTCTTAGGGCAAGGTTTACCGTATGGATAAAAAAACTCATCATAAATGCAAAAATAGATTTTTTGCGGCAAAAAGAAAACGATCCTGTGTTTATTTCGATTGAAGATCTTTCGGAAGTCGAACAACTTATAGGTGTTCGTGGTGTTGTTGTAACCGATACTAAAGATGCTTTCGATTTTGAAGAAGAAAAGCTCGCTGAAGCTTTTTACAAATTACCGCTGATGAAACGCAAAATTTTAGAGTTGCTGTTTGTTGACTGTATGAAACCGGAAGATATTGCCCGGCATCTTAACTGTTCTTCGCAGTATGTGTATAATCAGCGGTATCTTGCGTTAAAAAGGCTGCGACAACAATTGGATAAGGACGGTGAAATAAAATGAACAATGCTGAATTTCGTGAGTTATTACTCGGAGCTGTTGCAGGAAATCATAATAATCTTGAAATGATATTAGAACTTTATGAGCCGTTAATACGCAAACACAGCTATGTTGACGGCAAGTATGATGAGGATTTACATCAATATATATTGATACATATAGCCTTAAATATTTCAAAATTCAGCATGTAACCTATGAACCTCGGAGAAATCCGGGGTTCTTTTTTGAAAAATTATATTATACCGATTAGATTTGATAATTTTTATTCGTTATTGCTTTATGAAGACATCCCTATGTCAGTCCACAATTGAATATCAAATCTGATCGGTACATTCCTCTGCTGATAGCGGCTATCCGTCTGTGTGGCGAGCAGAACCAAGAGCACTCATATATGGGTGGCACCCATATAACGCGATGACAGGCTGAGGGTATAATGATACTTCCGTAAACCGCGGCTCGGCCATAGTGAAGGCGGAGAGATGAAATTTCTATGGACCTATTAGCCACAGGCGCCGATCAGAATATTTGTCCACAAAACAGTACACGAAACCTACTATGAATGGATGTGTATGATATGTTTAGTTTACTATATTTGATTACTGATTGGTGTCAAACGGAAAATCAAAAAGAATATGAAAAATTCACTCTGTCTGAAAGGGAATTAACATTGGAAAGCAGAAGGATACTTGATAAAATTGCTGTAAGGATATTATATTATGAAATTGACAACGAAATAATTATTGACGGAATTTTGAAACTGTCGAAAATCGAACGAATCATAATTATTTTGAACATATTAAATGATATTACTTTGCTCGAAATAGCTTTTTTATTAGATACAAATATGAACAGCATATATGTTCAAAAGAAAAGTGCTCTGCAGAAATTAAGAGAGATTTTTAGCGAGTATTTTCAACATGGAATACTAAAATATGAGGAGGTAAAGAAAAAATGACGCAAAAAACCACCCGAATCATTGACAAAAATGAAGATTTGTTGTATACTATAAAAGAAGTAGCAGGACTTCTTAAAGTCAACAAAAACTATGTCTATGCTTTGATAAACAAAGGGTTGCTCCGTTCTACCAAGCTTGGCTGCAGAAAAGTAACCCGTCAGGCATTAATAGAATTCTTGGAAAAAAATGACGGTTTGGATTTCGATGAGATATTAGCCACAAAGTCCGACAGATAAGCGTTTAAAAACGCCTCCGTGGGAAATAAAAATCACGTGGGAAATCCGTGGGAAATCACAAATCAGTGCCACGCAAAAAGCCCCGAAAACCCAGTGTTTACGGGCATTACAAGAATGCGGTTTCAAGACGAAGCGCGGCACGGCAAAGGCTTTGAAGGTCTGTTCAAGAGATATTTCGGCTAATTGCAGATACGATTAGATACTCTTGAAAACCAAGTAAATTAGCCACTGGCAGAAGATGGTCACGAAACACGATTAACGGATTTTAGTTAATCGTGTTTTTTTGTATCGACGTATATCGGGTATGTCCGAAGAATGCATGGATGGACCGTTTGCCCCCTCCGCGTTTATGACTAGCACTTTGCGCTTCGGATATAGGTATCTTTGACCGAAAACAAAAAGGCGAAAAGTGCTGCCAAAACAGAAAGGGGTGCGAATCGCCGAAATGGGTCCAGGGACGAAAGTCCCAGGGCGTTTGTGTGGGTGCGTGCTGTGTGCCCTGTGGGTGCGGGGGGATGGCTTGACAGCCGAAGGCTGGAAATAGTCCCCCCGTGAAGTTGTAGACTGGCAGGCAAACCAACCGGTATACCACCGTTTCAGCCTTTGTCGCCTTGACCCAAAAAAAACGGCAATCTTCCTTTTTTGAATTGATAGGATATGCGCATTGGAAAAGTTCCGGTATGACGTTCAAGAACGTTACATTCCTCTTGCTTTTCCACAGCGCAGCAATTGCTTCATTTGCATAACGCCTTTTTCCTGTGATTGAATAATGGCATGTAAAATTGGTTTTAACCCGGGACATATGTCATATTGCAGCGCATTTTTGGACATCCTGATAGCCCCTTCATGGTGTGGTATCATTTCACGCATGAAATCAATATTGATTTGGTTGCCTGCGTAAGCGTTTCCCATTTCTGAAAACATGGTTTTTAAAATGTTGTCCACCTTGCGTTGATACAGTTGAACATCTTGTGGTGTGTTTAACTGTTGACTGCAAGATTCCTTTATTTGCAGCATGTTTTCAATGCTTTTTGTCTGCTCTGATATAATACGCAATGCAATATTTTGCAATGGGACAAAGGTTGTATATTGCAAAAGGTTTTTCGACATTTCGATTGCCGCCTGATGATGCGGAATCATCTGAACAATGAAATTGTGCGATATGCTGTCAGTAAGTTCGGCTTCGGTCATACCCTGTATCATTTCGTTCAAAATTTCATAAAATCTGCTAAGATACTCTTTTGTGACAATGCTTAATTCGTCATTCATGGTTTCCCTCCATTTGTTTTTTATTGTATTATATGTTAAAACAGAACAAAATGACAGTCCCCCATGTGTGTATTATGGCAAGCGCTTGAAATCGCTTGTCCTATATGGTATAATAGTTTCAAGATGACTATTCTAAAGTAACTTATCCAATTTTATGTAGAAGAAATACGATTCCGACAAGCCAGCTCCCCGCAGGGGCCGTTTGCGGGGGAACCCTTATCACGAGCGGGGACTATTTCCAGCCTTCGGCTGTCAAGCCGTCCCCCTCATGGGCTCCCCCGACAGCGTCCTTCGCTCGTGCGTCGCGCCGCTTAGGCGCGGCACTCCGGACGCTGAGCGGTATGCAATCTTCGGCGCATGTCCGAAGATTGCATGAATGGAAAGTTCGGACCCCCCGCGTTTTTGGTACTTTGTAATTCGGAAGTTCCTCGCCGGGAGACGGCTCGGAACCACCCCGGTGCGCCAGGGCGAAAAAGTACATAATGTGCGCTGGGGCGAAAAAGTACATATGTGCTAGGAGGAATGGATATGCGCGTTATTTCAGGAAGCGCAAGGGGGCGGCAGCTCGCCTGTTTAAAAGGTGACCACACACGCCCCACCACTGACCGCGTGAAGGAAAATTTATTCAATATTTTAGCGCCCTATGTTCCCGGTGCACAGGTGTTGGACTTGTTTGCCGGAACAGGCGCGCTGGGTATCGAGGCGCTGAGCCGTGGTGCGGCGCATTGCTTGTTTGTGGAAAAGGATGCGGCGGCGGCGCGTATTGTGCAACAGAATGTGACGGCAGCGCGCGTTGCGGAGCGCGCCACACTGCGCCGGGCGGACGCGCTGCAAGTGCTGTCGGAAGGCGGACAGTACAGCTTAATCCTGCTGGACCCTCCCTATCCACTGGGGTTGATTCCCACTGTGCTGAAACAAATTGAAGGGGGCGGTTTACTCCGGAGGGACGGCATGATTGCAGCGGAAAACGAAGGTCCCTTGCCGGAATCAGTAGGCGCTCTGCGGCGCGTGAAGGAACGCCACTACGGGCGCATTTGGCTGTCGTTTTATGCACTGGATTGATTTTATTTTTGCAGGTAGACCCGTTTTTCGCGAGAGGTGCATTGATTTGCCGGAAAATTTCTGATTTCCTATTGTCATTTTCTTGATTTTGGCGTATAATAAGAAGTAGCAACGGCAGTATATAAGTGGATCCAATTTGCGGATTTGTGCAATCACATAAAAGGAGGAATACGTATGGAATTATGGGAAACCATTAAAGACAAAGCCACGGATTTAGGACGTAGTGCGGTGAAAGAATCCAACCGCATGGTGGAAACCGTGAAAGGGAACTTCACCGTATCCGAAGCAGAAGCGAATGTGAAAAAATTGAAATTGGAACTGGGCGAACTGGTATACAAAGCATATCAAGACCAGGAAGAGTTGCCGGCGGACGCCGTTGCGGAAAAATGTGCGGAAATTGATGCAAAAATGGCAGAAGTGGAAAGTATGAGAGAAGAATTGGCAAAACTCAAAAACCAAAAGAAATGCGAAAATTGCGGTGCTGTGACTTCCCGCACCAATGATTTTTGTCCAAAATGCGGACATTCGCTGTAAAAACACGTTTATGGTAAAATCCCGCGGCACGTTTCAATTGCCGCGGGATTTTTTATCTGCTGCCACGATGTTTCCGCCGCTAAAGCAAAAAAGACGGTCCGCTTGGACCGTCCGATAGTTTCGCTGTTCCCTTAGGAAATCGCTTTGTTATACGCTGCAGCGAGCTGGGATTTTTTACGGTTCGCCGCATTTTTATGCAAAATCCCTTTTGCTGTCGCCTGGTCTACTTTTTTCACTGCAATGCGGTAGGTGTTTTCAGCAGTTGCTTTATCACCGGACGCTATCGCTTCCTGGAACCGGCGCAAACTCGTCTTCAGCGCAGATTTCACCATCTGGTTACGCATCGATTTCGTTTCGATGACTCTCACTCTTTTTTTCGCAGATTTAATATTCGGCATTCTTTTCACCTCGCATTCCATCAAAAGTAGTACTGGCACAGGAAAACTCTGCTCAATGCCGCGCAGTGCCTCTTCCATATGCTCTATGGTACCGCCGCCAAGCGGCGGCTGAAATCCAGTTTCCACCGTCTCCGGCAGTGTTCCGTTTTTAAGGAAACCGGCGCACCGCACGGATTTTTCCGCCACAGCGCACAAATGTCCCATAAAGACGCTTGTATCTATTATAGCACAAACGGCACGTGAAAATCAAGCCTTTTTTTTCAAAAATTCAACAAAATTACGCTGTTCCACCGCTGCCGGCGTTAGTCAATTTGTATGACAGCGCTGGAAATGACCCCTAAAATCTCCATCGGGTCTTCCGCCGCATTGAGAATGATGGGTTCAAAGTAGCGGTCTGTCGAGTCCGGCATCAGCGTGATCAACTGTCCGTTTTGGTAGACCCGGCGAATAACGACTTCCTTGGTTTTGCACAAGTATGCCAAAACAATTTGCCCCGATTCCGCGTAGTTCTGTTCTTTCACCAGCACCTCGTCTCCTGCACACAGACGCAGCCGGTTCATTGCATTGTCAAGTACAATCGTTGAAAAGGTGGTATCCGCCGCATGGTGGCGCGTGACACGTGTTGCACGAATGGACCGCGGCCGCGGTAATTTGCCGTCCGACTTTGAAGACGGATAGTATTCATACTGTGGAATTTCCGCCATCTGACGGTACGTTTCCATGGTATTGAGACGATTTTTTGTCTCTTCCCCATTTCCGCATAAATAGTCCATAGATACACCGAAATATTTTGAAATTTTCCCCAAAACCTCCCGTTTTGGAATGCTATACCCTGTTTCATAGTTGGAAACAGTCGTTTTCCGTACGCCCAGTTCTTTCGCCAAATCCTCCTGACGTAAATGCTGTTCCTTTCTCAATTCCCGAATCCGTTTTCCAATAGCTTTTGCATCCATTGCCTCACGCCCTTCCTTTCAAATTTTGCTCCTTTTGTGCAATTTGACAAATGCAATTTCACAATTTTTCCCCGCCCGGCGGTCCGGTGGGTGGTTTGTACGGCATATTTTTTGCTTGTTTTTGTTCTCCCCTTCCGGCCGTCTTTTTCCCGGAGTTGCCGCTATTATTAAGGTGTTCAGACGATGCTGCCAACACGCTGCCGTATTCCACTCCTTATATTATATCACAAAATCGCTGAACAATCAAGCAAGTTGTATAATTTTTATAGTATTTGACAATCCATACAAATGTTTTGGATATTTTATTGACAATATCTAAAAAATAATATATAATAAAACTGATGATGATATAAAAATGCTTTTTATTTGGGTTCGCGGCACCTGTCTGTGGTTTTTAGTTCAAGATTTGTGCTAGTTTCAGCGCAAAAGGAACGTATATTATGATGAAATATAGGAAAAACGGACGGAAAGGGTGCAAACAAACGTGGTAATAGTAAAAGTATATCGAGAGCAGGAAAATATTGTCGCTTTAGACGTATGCGGCCGTGTCAGTGCGCAGCGCGGCGGCGCAGTTGTGGAAAGCGCAGTCGCTGCCATTATGCAGACCCTGCTCATGGGACTCAAACGTCTCAAACGAATCGTGCTGGAGTTGACAGAAGAGGAAGATTCCATGCATATCGGCATACGGCGGGGCCGTTGCCGCTGTGATGTCCAGGCGCTGATGAATGCGGCGGCGCTTGGACTGCGGCATCAATCCAAACGGTATCCGTGTCATGTGCGGGTCTTGGAACGGGTTATTTACACAGAAGGCGTCGTCCTATCAGAGGGTGTTGTCCTATGAACAGTTATGTGAAAAGCCTATGTAATGACCCGTTGCAAGAAAACTATCTGGCACTCTATATCGCCATTGTATTTCCGTATACAGTGACCAGTGAGGAGGTATTTCAGTTGATGAGACGGTCCTTGGACAAACAGGCCTTGGCGGCGGATATTTTGCAAAACGCCATCAAGGTGCTGCACAAGGAGAATTTAGAAGATCCCAAAATAAAAGCTGTGCTGGGTAACGACTGGTTGAAAGCCAAAATGTTGGCGGAACTTGCCGAGCAATACGACAACTGCTTGCGCCAGGGGTTTCTGGGACAAGGCCATACCTGCCACGCACGCTTGGAAGTCCGGCCAGAAAGGGGAAAAGGGCTTTATGGCCGATAACAAACTGCCACAAAAGGCAGAAAAGAGACAAGCGCGCAAAAAAACGGCTGATGTGGAGTTGATAACGCCCGCCTACCGTGCGGCGGACCGCGAACTTCAAGCAGCCGATACCATCATTAACATGGTGATGGACGCGGCACAGGATGGGCAATTTAACCTGCATGTCGCCAAGGTGCGTGAAACGTCGGTGGACGGAATCAGCGAGGACCTGGTGGAAAAAAAGCTGGGCGCGCTGGATACCAAACGGATTTTGGAGGCGGCGCGCGCACTGGAAAAGGCAGTTCTACTCAAACGCAAGCTGCTGGATATGGAGGATAAAAAACAGCCCGCACAACAGACGGAGGGACCGCGTATGCGCATTGTGCTGCCGCCGGTCTCCTCCCCGCCGCCGCGCTAAGGGAGGGGTTGCATGGACGAGGAACAAATTATTTGGCAGCCCCAGCCGCGGCAGGCAGAATTTTTATCCCGCTGGGAGGATGAAGCGCTCTACGGCGGTGCGGCAGGCGGCGGAAAAACGGATGCGCTGGTGATGGAGGCGCTGCGGCAGGTGGACATTCCGCACTATCGTGGTATCATTTTCCGCAAAACCTATCCCGAATGTTCCGAGCTGGTGGACCGTTCCACACAGCTCTATCCGCTTGCCTTTCCCGGCGCAAAATACAACGGGCAGTCGCATTGCTGGACGTTCCCGTCGGGGGCGAAAATTTATTTCGGCAGTATGCAGCACAAGCAAGACCGCATCAAGTACCAGGGGAAGCATTATGATTTTATCGGCTTTGACGAGCTGACACATTTTGAATGGGAGGAATATTCCTACATGTTCAGCCGCAACCGCCCCGGCGGTCCCGGTACGCGCTGTTATATCCGCGCGACCTGTAATCCCGGCGGCATTGGACACGCCTGGGTCAAAGAGCGGTTTATCACGGGCAAACAGCCGCAAAATACTTATTGGGAGACGGTGAATATCGGCGGCAAGGAATACCGAAAATCACGGATTTTTATTCCTTCCACCATTTTTGACAACCAAATTCTGCTGCAAAACGACCCAAGCTATGTGGCGTCGCTGTCCATGCTGCCGGAACAGGAACGTAAGGCGCTGCTCTACGGCGACTGGGACAGTTTTTCCGGACAGGTCTTCGCGGAATTCCGCAACAATCCGGACGGCTATGAAAGCCGCACCTGGACGCACGTCATTCCGGCATTTGAGATTCCCAAAAGCTGGCGGCGCTACCGCAGCTTTGACTTTGGCTACTCCCGCCCCTTTTCAGTGGGCTGGTGGGCGGTAGACTGGGATGGGCGGGTGTACCGGTACCGGGAGCTGTACGGCTGCACCGGAGACCCCAATGTAGGACTCAAATGGAGTCCCCGGCAGATTGCAGAAAAAATTCATGAAATCGAGGAAAAATATGAAAAGGGTAACACTATCTTCGGCGTCGCCGACCCCTCCATTTGGGATTCGTCCCGCGGAGAGGAAGGCAGTATTATCCGCATGATGGAGGAGGCGGGCGTGTATTTCGACCCAGCCAACAACGCGCGGATTGCGGGGAAAATGCAGCTGCATTACCGCCTGACCTTTGACGACGACGGACTTCCGATGTTCTACGTGTTCGACACCTGCCGCGACTTTTTGCGGACGGTGCCGTCGCTGGTGTATGACCCCATGGACTGCGAGGACGTGGACACCTCGGCGGAGGACCATATCTATGATGAGACGCGATACTTTTTGATGTGCGACCCCATCAAGGCGCCCAAGCCCAAGGCGGTGCAAACCGTCCCGCTGTTCAATCCGCTTGCATGAAGGAAGGACTTACAAGGCGCATAGTGCCTTGTAAGTCCTTCCTTTCGTCGGTATGAAAACAGCCGGGTGCATACCCGGCTGTTTTCCTATCCTTCTCTATTTTTTCGCAGCGAACGCTGCGCCTTTGTTCCCCGGGTTTGACTGGTGGGACGGGTAAGACGGGCGGCAATTTCTGTATCACGAAAAAAGGAGGGACATTTTCAAGAGAAAATGTCCCCCGCATTCATACCCGTTTCATAGATTGTAAAAAGTGCTGCACGTTTTCATTGTCCATAGTGTAGGTTCCATTTGCGAACGCCGGCAGGTACTGCGCGCGAAACGCCTGCCAGGACGCCGCTTCCGCGCCGGGTTGAATGGGATAAAACGCAAGTCCGTTTTGCTGCGCCGCGTCCAAATCGCCCAGCGCGTCGCCCACCATGAGAATGTCCGCGCCAAAATCCGTTTTTAGTTTTGCGAGACACTGCGTCTTGGTGCCGCGCTCCTGACCGCAAAACCGCGTCACGCAATCCGCCATGCCAAACTTCCGCCACTCGCCGCGAATCTGTTCCTCCCGCGCGGAGGACACCACCGCCACCAAACAGTTCTCCGCCGCAGCCCGCACCGCTTCCGGCGCGCCGGGAAACGGCACAATTTTTTCTCCGATTTCTTTCGTCAGCCCGTTCACGCGCCGGGACCATTCCAAGGCTTTGCCCAGTGACGGGATTTGGCGGCTGTCTTTTTCCAGCAGCTCCTCTGAAAGCGCGGGCGTGGTGTTACACCAATCCCGCAGCGCCTCCTGCGCGGGCAGGGCATACCCCGCCCGCCGCAGGTTTTCAAACACTTCGGCAAGTCCCACAAACCGGTTGATACCACGTGTGGGCGCATAGAGGTTCACCCGGTTCCATTCCGCAAGAAAGGCGTCCTTAATTGCTTCCAGCCCATAGATTTCCACGGCCGCTGGCCCGAAGCAATACCGGTGTTTGGGTTCCATCGCATTGAGCACACAGCCGTCCGAGTCAAAGGCAATCATTCGTTTCTGTTCCACCGTGACTTTCCCCTTTCCGCTTCAGTCCTCAAATGCCATCCGGTAATGCACCGGATATTGTCCCTCCGGCTGCATGTCCCCGTAGAGCACCTTTGCGGTGCATTTGATGTTGTCCGGCGAGGTTGCCAGCGTCAACAGGACGTTCCGGGCATTTTTTGGAATGGACAGCGGATACGGCGTGTTGGTCACCAAAATGAATTTTTTGTCCGCATGGCGGCGCAGCAGTTCTTCCAAATATGCCGCGTTGCCGTTTCTGCCGCGTATGTAATAGCTGGTGATAATCACGGTATCATAGGCGGAAAGGTTCGCTTCCAGCGCGTCCTTATCTTCCGGTGTATAGTCAAAATCCGTCTCCAAATAATCCACATTGGCGCCGCCTTTGAAGCATTCCTGGAACAGCATACCCGGGTGCCAATGGATGTTGTTGGGCGACTGGGTCATTTGTTCCACCACCAGAATGTGCTCCTGCTTATTCAGCGGGCACCAGCCGTCTTTATCCCGCACGTTCAAAACGCTTTTCTTTGCCACCAGCCGGCTCAGCGCCTGAATGCGGGCATTGTGGATATAGGTTTCCGGCGCGTCATATTGTTTAACCTTGGCATGGAACATGCCATATTCGTATTTCAGGTTCAGGACGCGGTACACCTTTTCGTCCAGCGCTTCCATGGAGATTCTGCCTGTTTCCACAAAGCGGCGGATGGCTTCCACCGTCTCTCCCACCAGGCTGTTTTCCGCTTTCATCAGCACCAAATCCGCGCCCGCTTCCAGCGCCAGCGCACAAGCATTGGCAACGCCGTAGCGCAGCGCAATGCCGCCCATGGTCATGCTGTCAGTGGTGATTACGCCGTCAAAGCCGAGCTTCTCCCGCAGCAATCCCTGCAAAATTTTCGGGGACACCGTAGCGACGTTGTCCGGATCCAACGCCGGAAAGATGGAATGTGCAATCATGATGGAGGGCAGCAGCCCTTTTTCAATCAACCGGCGGTAGGGCAGCAACTCACGGTTCCACAGCGTATCAAAGTCCGCGTCAATCACCGGAATGGAAAAATGGGCGTCCTGCGCCGACGCGCCGCGGCCCGGGAAATGCTTTCCGGTAGCAATCATGCCCGCGTCCTTGAAGCCACGGCAGGACTGCTCCGCATATTCCGCAACCTCCTCTGCGTCGTCCGAATAGGCGCGGGTATAAATCTCCGGATTTTCCGGCTCGTTGTTCACGTCCAAAACCGGCGAATGCATCCAGTTAAAGCCCACCGCAAGGCTTTGCTGTGAAACCGCCCGCGCCGTTTCATATGCCAGCTTGGGGTCGCCGGTTGCACGGATACCCATGGGCTTGGGAAAGATGTTGATGCCGCCGAACCGGTAATCGGCGCTGGTGCCGCCCTCCTGGTCAAAAGAAAAGTGCAGCGGCAGTCCCAGTGGACGGCGCTGCGCTATCTCCTGCAGCTCCGCCAAAATAGCGCGGTATTCCGAGGGAGTGGCCGCTGGCGGCGCGACGTTTGGTTTATAGCCCTTGGTGTCCACCACGTTTACCACGTTTTTTCCTGTCTTGGGGTCTACATAGCTGCCAAACAGCCGCGCGCTGGGCGTCAGCCGCAGACCGCCGCAATGGTATTTTGTAATGGCGTCATAGATGTGCTGCCGGGGTGTGGTGCCGCAAAACCCCAGCGTCAGCAGCGCGCCAATTTTTTGGTCCAATGACATTTTTTCAATGATTCCATGAATCGTTGTATGATTTCGTTTCATCTTGTTTTGTTGCCTCCCTTTGTTTTTTTTCATCTTATCAAACGCGAAAATATTTGTCAATAGAAAAGCGGCGGTCAATATTTCATCTGGACAAGACATTTTCCAGACTGCGCTCTGCCGCGCATGCGCAAAAACAAACTTTTTTCAAATGGGGCTTGATTATCGCTTGTGTTTCGGAGTATAATACCAATAAAGATACGACTGAAAAGGAAGTGCGTTATGAACCAAACAAATCGGACCCGCGGTATCCTCTGTATTGTGATTTCCGCATTTTGTTTTGCGCTGATGAATCTATGCGTCAATCTTTCCGGAGACCTGCCGTCGGTGCAAAAAAGTTTTTTCCGCAATTTGATAGCGTTTCTGGTGGCAATTGCAATGCTGCTAAAAAACAGACAGCCCTTGGAGGTGCACCGCGGCAATATTCTACCGCTGCTGCTGCGCTCCGCGTTTGGCACCATCGGTATTTTGTGCAATTTTTATGCGGTGGACCATCTGCTGCTGTCGGACGCCTCCATGCTCAACAAAATGTCGCCGTTTTTCGCGGTGGTATTCAGCTTTTTTATCCTGAAGGAAAAGGTCACGCCCTTTCAGGCGCTGGCGGTGTTCGTTGCGTTTCTCGGCAGCCTGTTTGTCGTCAAGCCGTCTTTTACCAACATGGATTTTCTGCCCGCGCTGATTGGGCTTTGCGGCGGCGTGTGCGCGGGCGCGGCGTATACCTATGTGCGGAAGCTGGGCAAATTGGGCACCAACAGCGCGACCATCGTGTGCTTTTTTTCGGGGTTTTCCTGTCTTGTCACGCTGCCGTACCTATTGCTCCGGTTCCACCCCATGACCTGGCAGCAGGTGGGGTGGCTTTTGGGCGCCGGACTGGCGGCGACGGGCGGACAATTCGGCATTACCGCTGCATATTGCTATGCGCCGGCAAAGGAAATCTCCGTTTATGACTATTCCCAGATTTTGTTTTCTGCGCTGCTGGGGTTTCTGGTGTTTGGGCAGCTGCCGGACGGATACAGCCTTTTGGGCTATGTCATTATCATTGCCGTCGCCATTTTGATGTTTCTGTATAACACCCAGCGTCTGCCCCAAAAGTACAAACGCGGTTGAATCCATTTTTTAAGGTTGAACTAAGGTTGTTGCGGTATAATAAGTCGCAAAGCGACGATGATAAAACAGAAGGTTCCTCACCGGGAATATGGCGCGGAACCGCCCCTGCGCACAGGGGCAAGTCGCAGAAATAGCAGACATACTAAAGGAGGTAACAGGTATGAAACGAAGCAAAAAAATAGGAAGTTTGTGTTTGGTGCTGTGCATGGTACTCATGCTGGTGCCGACTGCATTTGCGGCGGAAACGGAGACGGTCATCGTGCTGTCGGACGACGGCATTACCGTGGACGGCGCGGCAATTTCACAGGATCCG
>CBCTHD010000011.1:0-15714 GCA_965146615.1 uncultured Clostridia bacterium | reverse complement strand
TCCATGTATACCATAATATCGTCCGGCTCAAACTTTTGCAGGAAAATGCCGGTAGGTTCAATTTCTATTTTTATAACATCTCCATTGTGCAAGTTCGCTTTTATCATGTTCTGTTCGTCCAATTCCAGCACAGTATTTGCAACATCCAGAAAAATGACTTCACTGCTGAACGCGCCGATCCGATAGATACGGGACAGTCTTACGGACGGCGTAACAATCGCGCTGCCATTTTCAAACATATGTATTGTGGTATAGCCCGTTTTTGTGATGTTGAGATAAGCAATCCCCTCTTTGGGCAGTTCTATACGGTTGTTCCATATTCTTTCAAAATAGGTGCTTTGGTACAGCTTTTTCCGAAACCGGATATGCCCTTTCTTATCTTCTTCAAAAACGAGTTCACCGTACTTCTCTTTCAGTTCCTGATATATGCTTTCCATTGCCACGAAATTCCCCACTCCCATCTCAAATTGGAAGTCTTCTAGGCACTTTTTTACATTTTCTTTCATAACACTTCATTCCTTTGAGTAAAAATAACGAATGCATAATGAATGCATATCATATTCATTTCAAACATTTATCTTTTATTTATGGTATATTAATAACACAGTCTTATCTATTTATTGTGGTGGTAACATGAATAAGAAAAATCCTAATATTAAAAGTGTTTCAATCAGAATTTCCAGTAATTTATTAAATGAGTTGCGCTACGTAGCTGATTATGAAGGGGTAAGTATCAACAAACAAATCGTATCATTAATTAGTCATTGCGTCAGTGATTTTGAGTTGGAACACGGTGAAATTGATAAAGAATAATGCTGTTCTAAATTAATTTCTCCGTTTTTCTCTTTAAAATCATTTATACATTCACGAATTAAATATAAAACTTGACTGTTCATACTTCTTCCCTCATAATTAGCTATATATTGCAACGCTTTTAGCGTTTTGTAGGGAATCCTTATTGATATACTTTTTGTATCCAACTTATTTTGACGCATCACGCCACCTCATTTTTATAAAATAGATATATTTTAACTTTACCACAAAGTTTTGGTATACTGTTCTTTTTAGACACAATATATATCTACTTTTTTGCAATAATATACGTATCATGAATAATTTAAACCATGTAAAAATAATTATAACAGATTCATATACTATTTCCCGCCCATATGTGGACCTTTTAGAAATAATTAAAGCTGATTGCAATTGCAATCAGCTTTAATTATTTCCTTCGCCCATTGTGATAATTTTCAAAACAGGTACAGGCAATAAAATAGCCCACTAAAACAAATCGCTATGTGTCCCGGTTCTTGATAAAAATAAAATAAGCTCATCTTCAAGAATTTGATATATTAAAATCCAATCCGGTGTAATATGACATTCACGAAAATCCGCATATTTTCCTTCCAATGAATGGTCTCTATAATTTTCAGCCAGCGCTTCCCCATTTGCAAGTTTTTGAATGACATCTACCACTAAATCAATTTTATATCCACGCTTTTTAGCTAATTTAATATCTCTTTTAAAACGGTTCGAGGGCTTTATCTCATACATCTTTTAAAATGTCCTCCATCATTTCTTTGGCATTTGTATAGCCTTTATACTTTTCAGGGTGTGCCCTCATTTCCTCTAATTCTTCCATTGCTGCAATTGTATCAGCATTGGGCTCTTCCCGCGAAACACGAAAAGGAATCGCATTTTCTCTTATCGCTTGTCTCAAGAACATATTAATTGCTGTTGACAAATCCAGACCAAAATCAGCAAATAATTCCTGCGCCTGTCTTTTTATATCGGAATCAATGGTAATACTGGTAGATACTTTTGCCATTTCAATCACTCCTTTCACTACTATTATACGATATAATATGCTATTTGTCAATATTTTATAAATATAATATATATATAAAATATTTTATTCATAAAAATCCACCCATACGGGTGGATTTTTATTGTCTTGGGTTTCTGCTTATCCTAGGAAGACGTCTGCGTAGTTATAATAGTTGTCACTGTCCTCCAACCAATTCACTTCCCGCGCCTGACCCGGAAGGGTATCAAATATGTCCTCAAAAACCGATACGAGTTGTTTTGTCACAGCACCCTTGGTGTCAGAAATCTTCATTCTGCGGTTGAACGCCGCCAAGATTTCCTGTGCCTGTGTGCCCGACAGATTGGACAGGTCATATCCGCGCTTCTTGGCTTCCACCTGCAAAATGTAAGCCGCTACTTCCGTTGCTCCCTCCGGCGTCTTGATGTACTCGCGCAGCGCCTCTGTGTTCATACCGCTCTTGCCAAGATTGCTTCCGCGAAACAGTTCATTAATCTCCGTGTCCGTCAACTCATATTTAGACGCATTGTTTGATGTGTCGCCATAAAAATGATACAGCGCCGCCCCCAGCATTGGCGCCGGCACTTGTGTCAATGCCGCTTTTTGTTCAATCACATACTTATTGTTTTCAAACTCCTTCGCAGCTACTTCTGCCCGGTACAGGCTGTTATCATATTCCTCCTGGCTCTGTGCACCGGTGCGTGTAATTTGGTACAGCTGGTCAAAATAACTGCTGCTGCTTTTGGTTTTTGTGCCGTCCACCGCTCTAGTATCCGCTTTCTGATATTCCTCTTTTGCCGTTATTTTGGTCTCTCCGGTGGGCAATAGTTCCTTCACATAGACCGCTCTGCCCTGCGCCTGCTTTGACGGGTCGCCCTGTGGCTCTGCTGCCGTCGGCTTATACTGGTACATGCGCCACGGGTCATTCTCATATGCCTTGTCGTCATAGGTCATATTCCCGCTGACTTTAGGTGTTGTTCCCGTTTCATCGATGGTAATAATCTGCGGACGGCTGAGACGCAAATCATTGAACTCCTTGGCGTTTTGCAAGGTGGCGTCTTGCCCTGCCTGCATGGAAATGCTGGTCAAGCTGTCATCCAGACCAAATTGTTTCCTGTATTTCACAAAAATCTTCCTTTCTGTTTGCAGACCTCCTTTCCCGGTTTCCTTTTTTTCATCATTCAGAAGTTCCCTGCCCAAAGGCAGATTTCTCCCTTTTTATTATACCACAATCGCATTTGGCCGCGCTGCCATTTTCAATGGAGCCATTCCCGCAAACGCGCAATATATGCGCCATTTGGACCAGAAAAAATATTTTTTAATTAAATGTCACAACCTTAATATTGACATGCGGCACGGTCAGCGCCGCATATTCTTCCAACGCAGGGCGCACCCGCCGCTGTACCATTCTGGCAGTCATGCGAATATCCACACCAAATTTCAAAACCACGTCGATTTCTACAGAAATTCCCGCGCTGCCCTTCACATGATCCAGCCGTACATCTTTGACCGACACGCCCGGCACCTTGGAGGCTTCATGCTTCACAATGTCCACCACCACTTTGGGCGTTAATTTATAATCACCCATATAACTATAGGTTGGACGGACAATGGTTTTATCTGCTTCAAAATAGTCCTTATCCTGCATACGGAAAAACACCTTCAAAGAATCAAGGAAATAGCCGGAAAAATGCTTTTTTACTTCAAACGTCGGCGCTGGAATGACATGCTTTCCCTGCGTCTCGCGCATCCGCTTCGCCATAGCGATTTCCTCCGGCGAAGCAATGTCCGTCACAAAAATCACTTGTTCCGGCTGCGGCAACTCCAGCCGCTCCGCAATTCGCTGTACCATACGCTCCGACGTGCCCAGCAGCAAAATCGAAATATCGCCCCGCGCCCGAATGGCTTCCCGCATGGGCAATGCGTCTTTCTCATACATAAAAATCGCGTGTTTCACGGATGCTATCATGGTTTTTTCCGATTTTGCGGACTTGCCCGCAATGATATGCCCTTTATAAATCAACAATCCGTCGTCAATTATATAATCCAACTTATTTTCTTTCGCAACCCATTGGGCACGAAAACTTTTTCCGCTGCCGCTTTCTCCAACCAGCGCTACCACTCTCATTGTCTCATTCCCTCTCTTTTCCCATTTTATGCCAACGGTTCAATCAGCCGGCAACACGCTTCACAAATTTTCTGGAACCAGTTGCGTTTGCGATGGTTCTCCAGCGTGATTTCCCGGCTATGCTTGATGTCCTCTAAAAACGTGTTCCGGCACTGTCGTGCAAATACCTGATCATAGACCATAGCATTGAGTTCATAATCCAGGCGGAAGGAGCGCAAGTCAAAATTTGCAGATCCCACCGTTGCGACGCAATCATCCATTACAAGCATTTTTGCGTGTAAAAACCCCTCATGTGTATAGACCTTAATCCCATTTTTCAGCAACTCCTCCACATGGGACAGCGTAATATAGTATACAAACTTTTTATCCGGTATTCCCGGTATCATCACCCGCACATCTACGCCGCTGCGCGCCGCCAGGCGCAAGGCTTCCGTCAGCGCATCATCCGGCACAAGATACGGCGTTTGGATATAGATATAGCTCCGGGCGCTGTTGACCATTTTTAAATAGGCATCCTTAATGGTTGCATATTCCTGGTCGGGACCGCTGGTAATAATCTGCACACCAGCGCTGCCCGTTTCCTTGGGCTGTGGAAAATAATCGCGCTGCCGCGCCGGATTCGTTACTTTACTCGGATATGCCTTTTTCCTGCGCATCTGCTTGTCCAAATAGTGCCAGTCCTCTAAAAACTGTAATTGCACTTCATGCACACAGCTTCCTGTCAGACGTATAGATGTGTCGCGCCACGGTGTTTTGACCGGATCTAACCCCAAATAATCATCGCCAATGTTGATGCCGCCGGTGTAGGCGACCTGCCCGTCAATCACAACGATTTTCCGGTGCATTTGGTAATTGACGCTGACAATAGAGCGCATCAAAGTCGGCAGATAGGAATACACCATACCGCCCGCTTTTTTCAACGGTTCAAAATCTCGGCGTCGCGATTTGAGATAGCCTAACAAGTAATAAATAACCCGCACTTCCACGCCCTCTCGCGCCTTTTTTTCCAGCAGCCGCAAAAACCGTTTCCCGCTTTCGTCCTGCGTTTTAATAATAAAATAAAGTACATGAATGCTTTTCTGCGCCGCTTCTATTTCCGGAAACATACGCTCGTATTTCGCCTGGGCGTCCACCAGCAATTCCACCGTGTTATCCGCTGTATAAATGCTTTGCGCATTGTTTTGATTCATAAGTATCATGTCCCGGTGTTGCTGCGCTATGTCCGGCAGCGCGCCCGCCTTTATTTGCGACCGGTTTTTCTGCAGCACTTCCATATGTGCCGCCCGCATACCATTGTCGCTGTAGCGCTGGTAAAACCATCGATACTTTGCCGTGCTGCCAAAGAAAAAGTAAAGAACAAAGCCCACCACCGGCAAAAAAATGAATACCAGCAGCCATGCCAGCGTCGCCCCGATGTCCACCTTGCGGGCAAACACTAAAGAAAACCCAGATATAATATTCGTAATATACAATGCAATTAAACAGATGCTCCAAAAGTTCAAATGTCTCCCTGCCTTCTCAAATTGTTCGTATCCCTATTTCTTCATTATACTCTCTTTTTTCCCGTCCGTCAAGAAACCGCTTTATTGCCGATTGACTTTGGGAATATACACAAAAATGCCAATTTCCTCTTGCGCTAGAATGTATATTTTATCCGTTGACAGAATTGCTGAAATGCAGTATACTATTAATAGTTAACTGATTAATTATTAATTAGTAAATTATTTTCGGAGGTGATTGTATGGCGGCATTATGCGGCATTATGAAAAAAATCAATTACCTGCACATTTTGCACCGCCTCTGTGTCCAACAAGGTATCAATGACTCAGGTTTGCACTTTGGACAGCCGCCCATTTTGGATTATGTTGTGGAGCATGAGGGCTGCACCCAACGGGAACTTTCGGATTTTTTGTGCATTTCTCCGCCGTCGGTGGCAACCAGTGTCAAACGCCTGCAACGCGCCGGATTTTTGGAAAAACTTTCCGACGAACACGATCTGCGCCGCACACATCTGCAAATTACCCCTGCCGGCAGAGAAGCTAACCGTAAATGCAAGGAAAATTTTGACAAAATGGACGAAAAACTCATGCAAGGATTTTCCGATGAGGAAGCAGAACTATTTGTCTCATTTCTAAACCGCATGATTGACAACTTGGCAGACGGCGAACTCAAAGGTGAGAGTGTGTTCGCTCTGCTGGAAAAATCCAAGGGAATGCAGGTACACGCAATACAGAACAGGAGGAATCAAAGCAATGTTTAAAAAATTACTGCCGTTTCTATCCAAATACAAAAAATATGCCATTTTGACACCGCTGATGATTGTTGGCGAAGTTTTGATGGAAGTTACCATTCCAATTCTGATGTCCTTTATTGTGGATAACGGGATTACGAACCGCAATATTGCCTATGTCCTGTCACTCGGCGGTCTGATGATTGTCATGGCACTGATTTCGCTTATGTTTGGCGCACTCAGCGCACGTTTCGGTGCAAAAGCCGGCATGGGGTTCGGCTGCGAGCTCCGGAAAGGACTGTTCAACAAAATTTCCGGCTATTCCTTTGCCAACATCGACAAGTTTTCCACCGCTTCGTTAGTCACACGACTTACCACCGACGTCAACACTACGCAGATGGCGGTCTTGATGGGGCTGCGCGTTGCAGTCCGCGCGCCGTTCATGCTGATTAGCGCAACCATTATGGCGTTCGCTATTAACCATTCCCTGGTGACGATATTCCTGGTGGCAATTCCCATTTTGGCGGTCGCCTTGGCAATCATTGCTACAAAGACTTTTCCGCGGTTTACGGCAATGCTGAGAAAATATGATTCGCTCAACGCTTCCGTCCAGGAAAACCTGCGCTCCATCCGCGTGGTGAAAGCGTTTGTGCGTGCGCCGTATGAAAAAGAAAAGTTCAGCGAAGCCAATGACAACCTGATGAAGTCCTCCATTCGCGCAGAAAAACTGCTTAACTTTAATATGCCCATTATGCAGCTTGTCATGTACGGCTGTGTCATTGCGGTTCTGTGGTTCGGCGGCGGACAGATTATCGCCGGAACCATGCAAACCGGAGAACTGATTAGTTTTATCAGCTATATCATGCAAATTTTGATGTCTCTGATGATGATTGCCATGATTTTTATTCAGCTCGTCATGATGCGTTCATCTCTGACACGTATCGTAGAAGTGTTGGATGAAAAAGTGGATATTACAGACCCCGCGTTTGCAGATGCAAAAGAAGAGGACGCTTCCATTGTGTTCGACGATGTATCTTTTGGCTATGGAAACGGCGAAAATGTGCTAAGTCACATCAATTTGCGTATTGAACCCGGCGAAACCGTCGGTATTATCGGCGGAACAGGTTCCTCCAAATCCTCGCTGGTTCAGCTCATTCCACGGCTTTACGACGTAACGGGCGGGCGCGTGCTGGTCGGCGGTCATGACGTGCGGGACTATTCTCTGGAGGACCTGCGTCAAACGGTCGGAATGGTGCTGCAAAAAAACGTTCTGTTTTCCGGTACCATCAAAGACAACCTGCGTTGGGGAAACGAAAACGCCACGGACGAGGAAATTGTGGAAGCCTGTAAAGCCGCCTGTGCGCACGATTTCATTATGTCCTTCCCATATGGCTATGAAACAGAACTGGGGCAGGGCGGCGTGAATGTCTCCGGCGGTCAGAAACAACGCCTGTGTATTGCGCGGGCACTGCTGAAAAAGCCAAAAATTATCATTCTCGACGACAGCACCAGCGCCGTTGACACGGCGACGGACGCCAAAATCCGGCAGGCGTTGTCCGAAGGACTCAAGGGCACCACAACCATCATCATTGCGCAGCGGATCACGTCAGTATGCGATGCGGATAAAATCGTGGTGATGGACGACGGTACCATTAATGCCGTTGGCACACATGAAGAATTGCTGGAAAGCAATCCAATCTACAGAGAAGTGTATGAGTCTCAACAAAAGGGGGTGGCGTAAATGGCAGCTCGTGGAAAAATGAATGTTCCAGGCAAACCCAAAAGCATTCGCAAGACGCTGATGCGCCTGATGGGGTATATGGTGAGAAACAAATGGATGCTGCTGCTCGTTGTGCTGATGGTCATTGTCAGTGCGGGTGCAAACATTGCCGGCACTTACTTTCTCAAACCCTTGCTCAATGAATGTATCCTGCCGCTCATCGGCACCTCCCCCACTTTGGCGGAATTTATGCCGTTCTTAAAAATGATTGGGATCATGGCAGTCATCTATTTATGCGGCGTACTCGCCACGTTTGGTTACAGCCGCACCATGATTTACATTACCAATGGGACACTCAACCGCATCCGTAAGGATTTGTTTAATCATTTGCAGGATTTGCCCATTCGTTATTTTGACACGCATACGCACGGTGAACTGATGAGCCGCTTTTCCTCCGACGTCGACACCATTCGCGACGCGCTGAGTCAAGGCATGACACAACTAATTTCCGCAACGCTGACCGCGGTGGGAACCTTCACCATGATGCTGGTCCTCAGTCCGCTGCTCACCGTGCTGATTTTGCTGATGCTGGTCGTCATGTATCTGGTCGTTAAATTTGTCGGAAAACGCAGCGGCGCCTATTACCGTGCGCAACAAAAAGCCATGGGTGCTGCCAACGGATATGCAGAAGAAACGATTGAAGGCATGAAAGTCGTCAAAGTGTTCTGTCATGAAGAAAAAGTCCGTACGGAATACGAAGAAAAGAATGAAGCGCTGCGCGAGGCGGCAACGCAGGCAAATACGTTTGCCAGCATCATGATGCCCATTATGGGGAACCTATCCTATATCAACTATGCGCTGACCGCCGCAGTGGGCGCGCTGCTGGTAATTGGCGGCAAAATGGACCTTGGTACCATCGCGTCCTTCTTGCAATATTCCCGCTCATTCTCCCAGCCGATTACACAAATTTCCCAGCAATCCAACGTTGTTCTAAACGCCATTGCCGGTGCGGAGCGTATCTTTGAAGTGCTGGACGAAGTGCCGGAAGAAGACGAGGGCTATGTGACGCTGGTCAATACGGTGGAACTGCCGGACGGCACCACGCAGGAAAGCGATAAGCGGACGGGCAGCTGGGCATGGAAACATCCGCATCAGGACGGAACGCTGACCTATACACCGCTGCGGGGCGAGGTGGAATTTGACGACGTGACATTTGGATATGAAGAAAACAAAACCGTTCTCCACAATATTGTAATTGACGCCAAACCGGGCGAAAAAATTGCATTTGTCGGATCCACCGGAGCGGGTAAGACGACCATTACCAATCTGATTAACCGGTTCTATGACGTGCCGGACGGAAAAATCCGCTATGATGGCATTAATATTCGAAAAATCAAAAAAGACGATTTGCGGCGTTCCCTCGCAATGGTGCTCCAGGATACGCATCTATTCACTGGAACGGTACGCGACAACATCCGCTACGGAAAGCTGGACGCGACGGACGAGGAAGTCGTGGCGGCGGCGAAGCTCGCCAATGCGGACAGCTTCATTCGCCATCTGCCGCAGGGATATGATACCATGCTGACCAGCGACGGCACCAATCTCAGCCAGGGACAGCGGCAGCTGCTTGCGATTGCGCGCGCCGCAATCGCGGACCCGCCGGTGCTGATTTTGGACGAAGCGACCAGTTCCATTGACACCCGAACGGAAAAACTGATTGAAAAAAGTATGGACCGTCTCATGGAAGGGCGGACGGTATTTGTCATTGCCCACCGTCTGTCCACCGTGCGCAACGCCGACATGATTCTTGTCCTGGAACACGGACAGGTCATCGAACGCGGTAACCATGACGAACTGATTGCCCAGCACCAAAAATATTATCAGCTCTATACAGGGCAGTTTGAGTTATCTTGATGACGGGGCGTAGAAAGGGTCAGCCCGTGCAGATCGACCTGCACGGGCTGACCTGCAGTGAAGCAAAATTGCGGTTGGAGCAGACGCTCCGCTCTCTCCCCGCGGGGACGAAGGAACTTACCGTAATTCACGGGTATCATGGCGGACGGCAATTGGCGGATATGGTGCGCCGCCTAAGATGTAAGCGTGTAAAACGGAAAATTCTGACGGGTAATCCCGGTGAAACTATTTTTTTACTGGAGGACTAGAACAAATGCTCCGCTGAACTGACGCGGCGTCACGGCATCACTCATTGACAAAGGCAACCGCACAAAGCTGAGGAGGAAGCCACAGTACGGATTGAAAATCTGGATGGACGTATTCGAATCGCCGTACAGTATCAGATTATGAACCCGCTATTGCAGCAAAACCCCGGATAATCCGCAGCGGAAAAACAGTATTTTCACCACTGCTTTTTTACCAAAAAATCCTTGACAAATCTCTCCTTTTTCTGTATACTAGAGATATTGAAAAGGGAGTAGCTTGGCGCCACATTCCGGCGCTGTGCGTTTCGTCATCACGATTGTGCAACAGCACAATCCGGTTCGTACAGTAAAAAGCGAGACTTTTCGTTTCTCAGGGCATAAGTCTGTGAAACGAGAGGTCTCTTTTTTTGTGAAAAACGGTGTGAATTTCTTCGTTTTGCACAGACTAACCAAAAAATACATTTGAGAGAAAGGTGTGGACAAGGTGGCAGAATTATTTAGTAATTTTGCAAACATTACATGGCAAAGTGTTGTCATGTGGGCGATTGGCGCTCTGCTAATTTATTTGGCAATCAAAAAAGACATGGAGCCTGCATTGTTGCTTCCCATAGGATTTGGGGCAATTTTGGTCAACCTGCCGATGTCGGGCGCCATTACCCAGACGATTCATGGGGCAGTGGAACCCGGGGTGTTGGACGTACTTTTTAACGCCGGAATTGCCAACGAACTATTTCCGTTGCTGCTATTTATCGGAATCGGTGCAATGATTGACTTTGGACCGCTGTTATCCAATCCCAAAATGCTGTTGTTTGGCGCGGCGGCACAGTTCGGTATTTTCTTTACACTATCGGTTGCCGCGCTATTCGGATTTGACATTCGTGACGCAGCGTCCATTGCAATTATCGGCGCGGCGGACGGACCGACTTCTATTTTCGTGGCAAACTATTTTAACAGCAACTTCATCGGACCCATTATTGTCGCGGCGTATTCTTACATGGCGCTGGTTCCCATCATTCAGCCTGCTGTTATCCGTTGCATTACAACGAAAAAAGAACGGAAAATCCGCATGGGTTACAGTGGTAATGAAGTACCGCAGATTGTAAAAATCCTGTTCCCTATCATCATTACCGTCATCGCCGGCATTGTTGTGCCGCGTTCCGTTGCACTGATCGGCTTTTTGATGTTCGGAAACCTAATTCGTGAGTGCGGCGTTTTGCGCTCTCTGTCGGAAAGCGCACAAAAAGAGCTAGCGAATCTGATTACGCTGCTGCTGGGCATTACCGTTGCCTCCAAAATGCAGGCAAGCATGTTCTTAACAAAAGAGACCATTATGATTCTGTTGCTGGGCTTGGTTGCTTTTATTTTTGACACGGTCGGCGGCGTGTTGTTTGCTAAAATTCTGAATTTGTTCTGTAAGAAAAAGGTAAATCCTATGATTGGCGCGGCAGGTATTTCGGCATTCCCCATGTCGGCGCGCGTGATTCACAAGATGGGGATACAGGAAGACCCGGAAAATCATTTGCTTATGCATGCGGCAGGGGCAAATGTGGGCGGACAAATTGCTTCGGTCATCGCCGGCGGTTTGATCATTATATTGGTAGAGGCGGTGTTATAAAATGTTGAATGTGGATTTATTTTTGCAGACCCTTCCCATGATGGGGAAAGGAATGCTGATGATTTTTTTGATTATCGCTGTTATTTACCTATGTATTTTGGTATTGCGTAAGGTGTTCAAATAATTTTTTGCCGATAGTGGAATTGACATTGCAGTCTATATTTTGCAATGTCAATTCCATTTGCCCATTTCCCGGGAAATAGGTCTGCTTTAGCGCGCCCGTTATTCTACTTTCTGCAAAATACGCAAGCAGATTTCAACGATACCTTTAGAAAAAAATGATTGACAAATCGCAGCAAAACTGATATAATAGATTAGTAAATTTGAAATATGGATCCTTAGCTCAGTTGGTTAGAGCATCCGGCTCATAACCGGACGGTCCAGGGTTCGAGTCCCCGAGGATCCACCAAACAGAACAAATCCGAACTTTTTACTTATTGGTGATGGGTTCGGATTTGTTTTTCATTGTTGCGCCTGTACAATTTCCGCTAACCAAGCCTGGTCCTGCGGCAATATGTAGTGCCTGAACTATTTTACAGCAGCGTATGAAACCATTTGGATGCACGCTTAACCAAGTGTAGCTGTATGCAGTTTGGTATATCATTTATTGCAAATCTGCACCATGGATGATATACTTATTTTATGAGTAGGTGTTGCAATGGATTTGCCGGGAACGCCGTGAAAATAATCGGTGATTTCAGAACAAACATGGACTGGACTAGATTAAACTTTAGTCAGACAACCGGAATATCACAGTCAGTCATAGTCGAACTGAATTGAAAGCGGAACAACAACTCATATAAGCAATTTAATGACGGAGGAGAACAATGATTGAAGTTCAATTTTTTGACAGCATTGATCATAAAAATTTAAAGTATGCAGTAATTGCTGGACAGTATAACGGGAAATGGGTACTCTGCAAGCACAAGGAACGCAGCACATATGAATTTCCCGGCGGACATCGGGAAAAAGACGAAACGATACTCGATGCGGCAAAACGTGAGCTATATGAGGAAACAGGTGCGATAGAATTCGACATTACTCCTATTTGCGTATACAAAGTTCATGATTATGGTATGTTGTATTATGCAAATATAAGAAAATTTGACAAGCTCCCTGATTTTGAAATGGAACAAATTTATTTTATGGATGCTTTTCCGTCTAATCTTACCTATCCACTTATACACACGGCACTATTTAAAAAAACTGTGGAATTTTTAGAAAATAAAAATATGGTGTATTAACCATATAAACTGTTTCATTTAATTGTGGAAAAATCGGTAAATTCCAGCAACATATTGAATTTTATAAGGAAGCAAATTTTCGATTGATGGATTGAAAAACGGAACTATCGATGAAGGTATACAATTCAAGTATTATGGATACATTTGAAACGTCGTGTATTTTTCTAATGACAAATTGATGATTCCATGCAATTTTAAAACTAGGTTCAAAACAGTTGCATTTGGACAAGTGAATCATTCAGGTTTGGTAGGAGTTGGTCCACCAAAAGAAAACGGCAATGTTCTAACGAATATTGCCGTTTTCTTTTGGATTTTTTCTCTTTCATTGCTGCGTTCCACAGCTTCAGTGGCGTTTGATTTTACTTCCACGCACCCGCCGGGAATGCCGGCGCAAGGTTTTCGTCCCACAAATAGGCTCTAACGCTGACGCGCGAAGCAACATTTCCGCTCTCATAGGTTGTCTCCAGCTCCTGCGGCAAGGTTACCGCTGTCTGCGCCGCCATAAGCGCTCCGCCCGTCTTCGACACAGAAACGGTTTCAATTGATAAAATTTCCTGTTTTTTCCATGTGTGCGCGCTGTCGTCCGCATACACATCTTTCAGCACAACTGCGTATAGCTGCAAATCCGCCGTTCCCTGTGTCAACGCCTGAACTTGATAGGTTTCGCCCGACTGCAATTCCGCCGGTGCATCTACAATTGCCACTCCTAATTGCTGCAAGCTGCCAAAGACCGGCTGTGGAACGCGGATCGTGACATCGCCTTCCAACACCCAATCTACAAATGATGGATCGCGATTCCCAATATTCAAAGAGCCCCCGTCCATAATTTGAGCAGGATAAAATGTACGCTGTGCGCCTGTTTCTGTGATTTCATAGCCCGCATCATTATTTAGCTGTACCTGCTGACCCTGCACTGCCGTCATTTGATGCCCCAGCCCCGTACCGTCTCCAAAGGTTTCCATGCACCACAGACCTTGCAGCTGTGCCGGAAGTTCCTCTTCCAAGGTCAGCGTATCACCCTGTGCGCTTGTAACGCGCGTCGTAAAATCCGGCGCACTGTATAGTCCCGCACCGTCTACACAAATGCTGCCTTCGCCGTAAAGGTATCCCCATTGTGCCGCGCCGTCCGTTTTGCTGCGCCGCAAAACCGCCGTACTGCCGCAAAACTGAACGCCCTCATATTCCCGTGTCGTAAGGTCGTCTGACAGGTAAATCCAATCCTCTGCATCTCCTAAATCGACAATCGCAAGCACCGCCATGGGGCTGTCTGCAAAATCTACCCACTGAACATTTTGCACCTGCGCCGATTCCCCGGCATAGGTACCTTCATAAACTGCGCCGAACACCGTCGTATCCTGTGCAGTAACCTCCCGGCGTTGATACAGGTGCGGCGGACTGACGCTCGCCTGGCGCATTGCCGGCATGCTGGACAACGCATATTCCGCATCCGGTACGCCCTTGATAAACAGGTGAAGGCTGCTGCCGCTCTGCTGCCCCATCCAAACGCCTTGCATATCCTGTTCCGCGCTGCCACGCTGTGCATCGGTAAACAGCGTCTGTTCTGCCATTAATCCCTGCTTTCCCTCTGCTTTTAACTGTGTCCCCAGATTATCCGCCGTACTGCTGACAGGTGCGGACAGTGTAACGTCCATTGCTTCGTCCTCACTGCCGCGCAGGAAATTTTCATGTACGATACCGCCGCGCAGCCGCTGGACGTCCAGCGTGTAGAAATGGGTATCGTCCACTGCCACCGTCACCAACGCGCGCCGCTTCACATCGTTTTGTTGTGCTTCCGGCATAAGCTGGCTTGCCTCAATGAGCTGTACGGCGCCTTCCGATGTTGTCCCGTCATCGTATGCCAGCAGGGCGGGACGTGTATACTGTCCTAACAAATCGGTGTAATTTACATCTTGCGCCGTGATCCATGATTCGTTATGCACAACAGCATTCATGTGAAAAAAGCGGTTTGGCTCTGTGCCCGCAATGGGATATCCAGCGTCAGGCAGCAATTCCACGCCGCCTGCCCAATACGTCAACGCCAAATAATTTCCGTGTCCATGCCCGCCGCCGTAAGGCGTTCCTGCCGCAACAGGCGGAAACAGCAGTTCCACCTGCTGCGCACCCGCTGTGGTTCCATGCCGCATGGCATACAATCCAAAATGATTCAGTTCCAAATTGTCCAGATATTGTTCCTGAATGGATAGCGTGGGGTCAGCGCCGCCTGTAGACGGGTGCGTATCGTGCATTGCCATAACAGTTCCGTTGGGATACTTCGTCAGACTAATGACCTGCTGCGCCTTTTCAATGATGGGCCAGCGGGAAGTGAGGTCTGTATAATGCAGTTCCAAGTGCAGCAGGCTATCCTCATAACCATCCGGGTCGTCCCAAAGTTTCAGCAAATTGATTGCTTCCAGACTGTTTCCCATCATTTGCTGCCCATAGGACGTCGTTCCCTCGCTCCACATACCGTCCGCATACCACTGCGACGGTGCAAAAATATCGTCCAGCAAGGCGATTGCCCATCGTATTATGGTGGGGTTGTCCAATATCCATGCTGTGCCCACTAGGTTTTTGACGGCAAAGCCTCCGTAATTGTTAATGTACGTCCCGTGATTTTCTTCATACATGCGCTGTGCCAGCGTAGTAAAATAATCCTCTATCAGCGCGCGGGTATCTATCCCGAAAAGGGTATCCATTTGTGCAAACATCGTACTGTTATATACCAAATCATATGCCATGACCAGATAGGCAGGAATTAAATTGGCCATGCCGCTGGACTTTCCCTTGGACACC
>CBCTHD010000010.1:0-16081 GCA_965146615.1 uncultured Clostridia bacterium | reverse complement strand
ACGCCGGAAAACTCTATGCAGCTTGCGCAGTTTATCCAGGATGAACTACGTGAAAGTGTTGACAGCACCAACAACCGGGAGATTAAAGAGGCACAGGGAAACATCTATGTACTGGACAAAAGCAAAGTGCCATCTGTTGTGGTAGAATGTGGTTTTCTGTCCAATCCAGAAGAGGAGCAAAAGTTGCAAACAGAAGAGTACCAGCAAAAGCTGGCCTTTGCCATTTACAGCGGGATTATAAAATTTTTCGCGGCTGAATAAGATAGGTGGGGATTTTTTCATGCAAAACAGACAATTTATCATATTAAAAACAGACACGGATGCAAACGGAATTGTCAAGATAGAGGAATATCAACAGCGATACCATATTAGTGTCAATGTGAAGAATTATACACCGCTGCGCCACGATGAAGTATTTAAGGCGTATTTATTGACAGATAAAGAAAAAAATTTGTTTGAACTGCTGGGCGCGCTGCAAGGCGGACAGGGTATATTTGAGATCAAAGAGACAACGGTTTACGGCATACATGTCTACCGGAAAAATGTAGAAACCGGTGAGACACGGTTGGAATTTTGGGGAAGCCGGCAAGAGGATGAAACGGAAGTAAAAGAAAAGGGAAAAGAATACGCGCAAATTATGGCGGCAGCACCGGAAAAAGAAAAACTGGAACGAACGTATCCGCTGGTATCTTCTTTGGAACAATACTTTGTGGGAGAATGGAAAAAAATTAACGGTTATTATTCTATTTATCATTATGATATTGTGCAGCATGTGCTGGCAATGCCCAAGGTGCGGGAAAAAATCATGCATTACGGATATTATTTGACCTGCGAGAGGAAAACGGAAAAAGAAACATTGATTGCGCTTGCATTTCCGGCAAAAATGGACGATGAGGTGCCATTTGAAGAGCAGTCGGATTTTGCGGTCTGTGTGCAAAAACCACCATCCTTGCAAAATTGCTATTTTGCTATTACGGTGGGCATTGATGCACACGGCGAGTTTTTTGGAAAATAATGAATAAAAGGCCGTGTATATTTGTGCACGGTCTTCTTTTGTATAAGGAAAGGAATGATTGGAAATACTACGAAAGAAAAATTTGAAAGGAGCTGGGAAAATGACAGGGAATATTACAACAAAAGAATTGACTTGCCTGGAAGACCAACTGGATAGTGAGCTGACATTGGTCAAAAAATATCAGGCATACGCTGAGCTTTGCACAGATGTGACGCTAAAAGGGAAAATGACGGCAATGGCGGACATTCATCAAAAACACTTTGATAAACTGATGGGATTTTTGAACTAGGAGGATAATGGATATGAGCACACAAAATTCAATGGCGGACAAAGAAATGGTGACAGACAGTTTAAACAGCCAGAAATTTATAACAGACAAATATAATACTTTTGCCAATGAGTGTTCCACACCTCAATTGCGAACAGCGTTCATGGATATTTTGCAGGAAGAACATCAATTACAGGCAGAATTATTTGATGAAATGAGCAGCAAAGGCTGGTATCAGGTGCAGATGGCAGATTGTAATCAAATTAGCCAGACCAAGACCAAATATCAAAAAGAAAGTGCACAGGGATAAAAACGATATGTCGATGCAAAAAGTGCGGATAACGTCCGCACTTTTTGTATATATGCGTTTTAAGATCAGGTAAAAGGGAATATCATGCATGTTCACAAGTTCACTCCAACAGAGAAATTTGGAGAGTTTTCAATGACTTCATCGGGCGCGGAATTATGTGGTCTTGCTCGCCGGGCGTCCCGCATAATAGCGGCGAGACGGGGTTATATGCCGCCAAATTTTTGCTGCGCAAAGAGGGGCTGTGGTTGGCGTAACAATATTTGCAGCTGTGTTGGCAAGTGTTATAGGCGCCAATATCAATGCTCTCTACGCAGCCGCAAGCCGGGCGCTGATTTCTATCCTTACCGGCGCAGAGCGGAACGTGAATCAAACGGGAGATAAAATTTGCGTCAATGCAGCTGGCAGGTTGGATATTGACGCTGCGTAAATCCAGGGATTCTGCACAAGCATTCATTTGGAATCCATAGGCGGCGGCAATTTGACACAGTTGTCCGGCAAAGTCAAGCAGTATTTCCGGGTTAGGCGATTGTGCGCCTAGGGAATGGAGACTGTGCTGGATGGAAGTATATTCATCCAAAAAGCTGATGGTGCAGATGTCAGCCGCACCTTGCAATGCCCGCGCCAGTTTTTCAAAATACGTAAGGTGATACTGAAAGGAATAGCGCGGACTAATAAAAATTGGGTCATACCGCCAAATGACACGGTGTGGTCCAATTTCCGATGACAATCGTCGGAACGTATCGATTAAAACAGCACTTTTAGCGGGGACGTTTGGTTCAACGTCCGTTCCATAGGAAGTCAGCGTAAATTGAAAATAGTAAGTGTAGCCGTGACAGCATGGGAAGCGGGTTTTTGGTCCAAAACACAATGCAGTCTATAACATCAGGGGATAGGTCTATCCGGCTAAGCTGGTGCATATTCATGGGATTGCGTACCAATACATATCTTTCACGGAGCCGCTGAAAAAACCAATCGGAAAAAAACGCCGGAATATCTGTCCGGCGGCTTGCACTAATAATCAAAAAAATCTACTCCTTGTATACATTTCTTGTTGCGCCCTTCAGCGTCCAAAAACATGTCTGCACGCAGGTATAAAGAACTCTTTGTAAATTTGAATTTTTTATCATAAAATATTCTGTTTTATGGGTAGAAACGTCCAAATTTTGACGTTTCCGCCTAAACTAAAATATAACACGGATTTTATATCCTGTCAAGGGCGGATTCGTGAGAATCCCTTGCCTTTATAATAGCGAAACATTGGATTTAACACCGCCGGTGCATGCGGTATCGGTGCGAAAGATTTGCCAAATGCGCTTTAACCTTCGGCGCCGCCTTGCGCTATTCTGTTCTGATTGAAAAAGCAAAAAATAAACTATAATTCCGAAAGATATTTTCAATTACGATTACGTCTAAAAACTTATTTTTTCAAATATTAAAAATAAATTTCTTTATTTGTAAAAAAGTATTGACAAATAACGTCTACTATGGTAGACTTATATATGTCTACTGATGTAGAATAAAATATATGGAGGTATTTTCAATGTCGACAGAAAATATTAACATAGGTGAAGCTGAACTTGAAATCATGAAGGTAGTGTGGAAAGCAAATGAACCAATCGGCTCTGCTGCGATCGGAAAAGCCGTGGAAGACAAGGGTTGGAAGCGTACCACGATTGCAACATTTCTTGCAAGATTGGTAGAGAAAGGTGTGTTGTCTGCCGAAAGGAGGGGGAAAGCGTGGTATTATACGCCGCTTTTAACTGCAAAGGCATATAAAAAATCACAGGTGAAACAGCTGATTAAAAATTTGTTTGACGGCTCAGCACAGAATTTGGTTGTTTCTCTTTTTGAAGAAGATACGTTTTCGGAGCAGGATATCAAGGAACTGAAAGCGATATTTAATGAGCAGGAGGAACAATGATGCTTGATGAAACTTTTATGGCCTTGCTTTTTCCCTCCCTCGCAGGAGCGTGCTTGGCGGCGGTGATTTTACTTGTGAGACCGCTTACAAAAAAGGTATTTGGATACGCGTGGCATTATTATATTTGGCTCGCTGTACTGTTTGTAATGCTGCTTCCGGTACATTTCAGTTTGCCGGCGGCGGAGCCTGTACCAACTGTTTTCTCTACCCTACAGATGGATCAGACAGCAAAAACGGAGCAAGTGCAAAATAACGATGTTGTTACACCTGTATCGAAGACTAATTCCGAAAAAAATTTTTTGCAAACGGGAGCGCATTTTATCAAAAATGTAATTGATAATAGGATACATATTATTGCGTGTGTATGGATTGTAGGGGCAATGATACTTTTGCTGATTCATTTCATTGGCTACATAAGGTTCATAAGGAAAATGCGGAAAAATTCTGTACTTGTCTCCTGCCCGGAGCTTGTGGATTTTACAAAAAGAAAGGTTGCCGTTCGGGTGTGGGAAAATATATCCTCACCGTTTATGGTGGGGTTCATAAAGCCTACCCTTGTCCTGCCGGCCCGTGTGCTTACAGAGGATCAATTAAACAACATACTCCGCCACGAAATGACGCACGTTCAGCGGCACGATATTTTATACAAATGGTTGACAGTATTCGTGAAGTGTTTCCATTGGTTGAATCCTATGATATGGGTCGTCGAGAAGCAAATCAATGCGGAGTGTGAAATCTCATGCGATTTAACGGTCACGCAGAACATGAGTAAGGGCGAGGAAATGAGCTACATTGATACGCTTCTGTCCCTTCTACCTAAGGGAAAAACGAAACAAATTCCCCTTACCACGCAGATGGCAAGCAGTAAAAAAATATTGAAAAGGAGATTTATGCTGCTGAAAACGAAAAAAGCGACGAGTAAATTTGTATCGGTATTTTCGGCAGTTGTTGCACTTGCGATGCTGTCAACGACTGTTTTTGCAAGCGGGTTGCTGTCGGGGCTGGCAGAAGATGATTATACGGTCGAGATCACAAATAACGGTGAAAAAATCGAACTTGTCAATAAGCCGTTTATCGAAAACGGCGAAGTGTATGTTCCGCTGCGGGAAACGTTTGAAAAGGTTGGTTATCATGAGGAAAACAGCTACATCCATTGGGATAACGGAACCATTGACATTGCCATTTTGAATTACCCAGGCGACAATGGGCTATATCGCTTAAATATAGGCAGTGCTGTGATACAGCTCAGGCATTTTCAGGGAGATAATTTATATGGCGTGAATATGGATGATAAAACAATGGTGCGCATGGCTATCGAACCTTCAATTGGTAATTCCCCAATATTAAAAGGTTCAACAGCCTATCTTCCACTTCCTACAATGAACTATATACTTTATGGCTTTTTGAATAAGCAGGATGCGGAGGGGACTCTTAGCTCGTTGGAGTATGCAGTTTATGATAAGGGCGGGGACCCGCTGATGAGTCAACCTTGATACGTGGCAGATACATTCAACAATTCGACAATCCAGTTATCGGAGTTCTTGATATATGAGAGCTACAGCAATAAAGTTATTTCCATTACCGAACTCTTGCCCCAAAAGGTCACAAGCGGGGTGGAATAGTATCGCGCTAAAATTGAATGGAACGCACAAATAAACTGACGAGAGTAACCCATAAAACGGTTACTCTTTTTTGTGCAAAGAGATACTTGAGCTTGCGGAGATTGAAAAGCGCTAAAAGCGCGATTTGGGTAGGAAAGCAGAACTTTGAAAGCGGTTTTCAAGGGTCGAAATTTTTTCGTACGTTGGAAACCCTGAAATTTACAAAACATGAGAGTCAAATACGCTAAATGTTAACATGCATCGTTTGCGGTTATAGATGAAAGACGAAGAAAAAAGCATACCACTACCGAAAAGCAGTATGCTTATCTGTTGAGCAAGCTATTAGGTAAATGCTATAACCTCACGGTTTTGCTTAGTATGACCTAAAGAGTACCTTGCTCTGTTATGGTGTGCCCAAAGGGATTCGAACCCCTGACACATAGTTTAGGAAACTATTGCTCTATCCTACTGAGCTATGGACACATGACAACAACATTATTTTAATACAAAAACTTCTATTTGTCAACCACTATTGTGGGCGGGCTTAGTTGATCCAAATGATTTTCGCGCCATTTGCGCAGTAAAAAATTTGTGCAGGAAGCAAAGGCGATCGTAGCAACACTAGCATACCTGTGATCCGGTCTCATATATTTTGCCGCATCCATAAGACAATTGAGTGCTTCATGGCGTGCCACCTCCATATCATGTGTCACATCGTAACACATACCCAATAATACATCGTAGTACTCATCACAAACTTGTGAAAATTTCCATTCTAGCATGACAGACTCTCCTTTCCATCCAATATTATATATGAAAAAAGGAAAAAAGAAAAGAGTTTTTTACAAAAAAGTTGATATTTTGTCCAATGTGTTATACAAAAGGCATGAAAAACCAAAAAAAATAGCAAAAAGATAGAAAATGAAAGAGAAGGAAAATATTATGAAAAAGAATATTATCTGTAAATTTTTGAAATATCCTACATTATCCTCTTGACAAAATATAAGAAACGTGGTAATCTAATATTGTTAGCACTCGGAGTGAATGAGTGCTAAAACAAAACGATTTGCATTCAGAGAAATAGGCAAGCGATACCGAGGGAAGGTTGTATGTATGCAAATAGGAGATAGAAAAAAGAAAATATTAAAAGCAATTATCCAAGACTATATCGAAACGGCAGAGCCGGTAGGTTCCCGCAGCATTGCGAAACGGTACATTCCTGACTTAAGTTCTGCAACGATTCGCAATGAAATGGCAGATCTGGAAGAGATGGGATATCTGGCACAGCCGCACACATCGGCAGGCAGAATACCGTCTGATATGGGATACCGGATGTTTGTAGACAGCCTGATGCGTAAGTATGCACTCAGTGTGCAGGAAATGGGACGCATGCAAACGATCATGGAGGAGAAAATCCAGGCGTTAGACGTGCTGATAGAACGGGCAGCACAAGCGCTTACCAGCATTACACAGTACACTTCTGTTGCGATGACGCCGGATGTCAAAAAAGGCCGTCTGATGAGTATGCAAATTGTATATTTGCAGCCGCATAAGGTACTGCTGATTTTAGTGACGGAACAGGGCGTTATGAAAAACCGCATTGTATATACGGATAACGAAATCAACAGCGAACAGGCTTATGAGTTGTCCAGTATGTTTAACAAGTGCTTGGCAGGACTTACGCTGGAAGAAATCACGCTGGCACGTATTAACCAGATGAAAGCCATGATGGAACAATATGGTGACATTATTACCCAGATGGTGGATTTTATCACAGAAGTGATAGGCGAGACGGAACGAAATGTGTTGGTACAGGGAAGTGTAAATCTGCTGAATCTGCCGGAGTATTCCAATATCGAACGGGCAAAAGACGTTTTGCAGTTCCTGGAAAACAAAGAATCGCTCAGCAATATTCTGCCGCAGGTCAAAGAAGATGGGATTCATGTGATTATCGGACATGAAAATCCGACGCTGGGTATGCATGGTTGCAGTATTGTACTTTATAATTATAAAATTGGTAAAATTGGCGGGAGTATCGGGCTGGTAGGACCGACCCGAATGGATTATTCCAAAGCGGTGGCGGCACTGGAATTTTTGAAAAACCAGATTGAACTGCTGCCGGACAAAGACGACTCACAAGATTAGCGGAAAGGGATGAGTAAAGCGAAATGGAAAAGGAACAAAAAGCACCGGAGGAAATAGAAGAACGAATGGATCAGGTACCGGAAGAACATACCGAAGCGCCGGACGAAGGAACCGGAGAACCGGAAAAGAACCCGATTCAGGAGGAATTGGAACAAACCAAGAAATTATATGAAGAAACTGTAGACCAGATGAAACGGATTGCGGCGGAATACGATAATTTTCGCAAACGTAGTATTAAGGAACGCAGTCAGTTGAAGCTGGATACACTGGCGGACACTGTCAACACGTTGCTGCCGGTAGTAGATAATCTTGGTCGTGCGCTCGAAAATGCACAAGGCGACGAGTCGCCGCTTGCGACCGGTGTGCAAATGGTAATGCGCCAGCTGCAAGAAGCGCTCGCAAAGCTGGGGGTGGAAGAAATTGAAGGCGTCGGCGCTCAGTTTGACCCGGAATTGCACAACGCGGTGATGCATGTGGACGACGAAGAAGCAGGGGACAATGTGATTGTTGAAGAACTGCAAAAAGGTTACAAAATAGAAGATAAAGTCATTCGCCACAGCATGGTAAAGGTGGCAAACTAAACAATATAAAAGAACAACAGGAAATTTATAGGAGGGTATAAATCATGGGAAAAATTATAGGAATTGATTTAGGAACAACAAATTCATGCGTAGCGGTTATGGAAGGCGGAGAAGCAGTCGTAATCCCAAATCCGGAAGGCGCGCGGACTACGCCGTCCGTTGTAGCGTTTTCTAAAAATGGAGAGCGTTTGGTAGGTCAGGTAGCAAAACGCCAAGCAATCACCAATCCGCAGAACACCATTATTTCTATTAAAAGAGATATGGGTACCGACAGGAAAGTAAATATCGACGGCAAACAGTATACACCGCAGGAAATTTCCGCAATGATTTTGCAGAAACTGAAATCTGATGCGGAAGCATATTTGGGCGAAACAGTTTCTCAGGCAGTTATTACGGTGCCTGCATACTTCAGCGATGCACAGCGTCAGGCGACAAAAGACGCCGGCAAGATTGCGGGGCTGGAAGTGCTTCGTATCATTAACGAACCAACGGCAGCTTCTCTGGCGTATGGTATGGAAAAGGATAATGACCAGAAAATTATGGTTTATGACTTAGGCGGCGGTACGTTTGACGTATCCATTCTGGAAATTGGCGACGGCGTATTTGAAGTGTTGGCGACAAATGGTAACAACCGTCTGGGCGGCGATGATTTTGACCAGCGGATTATGGATTGGCTGGTTGCAGAGTTCAAAAAAGCGGAAGGCATTGACCTCAGCCAGGATAAAATGGCAATGCAGCGATTGAAAGAAGCGGCGGAAAAAGCGAAAATTGAGTTGTCCGGTGTGACGACGGCAAACATCAATCTGCCGTTTATCTCTGCAGATGCATCCTCCCCGAAGCATTTGGATATGACGCTGACGCGGGCGAAATTCGACGAATTGACAGCAGATCTGGTGGAAGCGACTATGACACCGGTACGCCAGGCAATTGCAGATTCCGGTCTGCAGGCAAATGAGATCGACAAGGTGCTCCTGGTCGGCGGCTCCAGCCGTATTCCGGCGGTACAGGAAGCGGTGAGAAAGATTACAGGAAAAGAACCGCATAAAGGAATTAACCCTGATGAATGTGTTGCGCTGGGTGCGGCAATTCAGGCGGGTGTTCTGGGTGGAGAAGTCAAAGACTTACTGTTGCTTGACGTTACGCCGTTGTCTTTGGGAATTGAAACCTTGGGCGGCGTTTGCACCAAATTGATTGAACGTAATACCACCATTCCGACGAAGAAAAGCCAAGTGTTCTCCACAGCTGCAGACAATCAGACAGACGTGGAAATTCACGTGCTGCAAGGGGAACGTGAAATGGCGGCAGGAAATAAAACATTGGGTCGCTTTACGCTCACAGGGATTCCGGCAGCGCCCAGAGGTGTGCCGCAGATTGAAGTAACCTTTGACATTGACGCAAACGGTATCGTCAATGTTTCCGCAAAAGACCTGGGGACAGGAAAAGAACAGAAAATTACCATTCAGGCGAGCACAAACTTGTCAGATGCGGATATTGATAAAGCAGTCAAAGAAGCGGAACAGTACGCGGAAGAAGATAAAAAACGTAAAGAAGAAATCGATGTCCGTAATAATGCGGATTCTATGGTCTACCAGGCAGAAAAGACCATCAATGAACTGGGCGACAAGATCCCGGCGGAGGAAAAATCTGCATTTGAGGCGGAAATTGCAAATGTGAAAACAGCACTTTCCGGTCAGGATGTGGATAAAATCAAAGACGCGACCGATAAATTGACCAAGAAATTCCATGAGTTTTCTGAAAAACTGTATCAACAACAGGCGCAGGCAGCACAAAATCAAGCGGCAGGCGGCGCTGATGCAGGTACGTCGGGCGGCGGAGACGATACCGTGGAAGCAGATTACAAAGTCGTGGACGATGATGATAAGTAAAAATGCGTTCGGTCAAACAGGGGACGGCTGCTTAGGCTGCCCCTTGGTTGCAGCAACGACGGCCTAGGAACATAGATGGAAGGGGGAGTCTGGTGAAACGGGATTATTATGAAGTGCTGGGCGTATCAAAAGACGCGAGCGATGATGAGATTAAGAAAGCCTACCGGCAACTTGCGAAAAAGTACCACCCGGACCTCAATAAAGACAATCAAGCAGAAGCGGAAGCAAAATTCAAAGAGGCGAGCGAGGCTTATTCCGTTTTGAGTGACAAGCAGAAACGGGCAAACTATGACCAGTTTGGACATGCGGCGAACGATCCGAATTTTGGCGCCGGTTCCGGCGGCGGTGGTTTTGGCGGTTTTGGCGGCTTTGATATTGATTTGGACGATATTTTGGGCAACATGTTTGGCGGCGGGTTTAGTAGCAGCGGAGGAACGCGACGCAATGGTCCTCAAAAGGGACGCAATATTGAGGTGGAGCTTTCGCTGGACTTTGAAGAAGCCGTCTTCGGTGTAAAAAAACAGGTAAGTTTTACGCGCGTGGAAGAATGTGCTAAATGTCATGGCAGCGGTGCGAAAGAAGGTACGAGCCCGGCAACCTGTAGTACCTGCGGCGGGTCAGGTCAGGTTCGAACGACACAGCGGACGCCGTTTGGACAGTTTGCAACGACACGTCCTTGTAGCGCCTGCGGCGGGACAGGAAAAATTATTAAAGAGAAATGTCAAACCTGTGAAGGCAAGGGAAAAGTGCGCCGCAGGGTGACTGTTGACGTGAATATCCCCGCGGGCATTGACGACGGACAGACCATTTCCATGCGCGGAGAAGGGGATGTAGGCAGCAATCATGGCCCCAAAGGCGATTTGTATATCTATATTCATGTGAAAAAGCATGCGATATTTGAGCGGCGCGGTCAAGACGTCTATTGCGATATTCCCATTACTTTTGTACAGGCGGCGCTGGGCGCAGAAATTGAAGTGCCGACACTGCATGGAAAGGCTACCATGAAAATTCCGGAAGGGACGCAATCCGGCGTTAACTTTAAGTTGAAAGGCAGCGGTATCCCGGTGCTGCATGGCAGTGGAAAAGGGGATCAGTATGTTAAAATTATTGTAGAAGTGCCGCGACAGCTTTCTCATGAACAAAAGAAAAAATTAGAGGAATTTGCGCAGCTCACAGATGATAAAAACTACAAGAAAAATGCCTCCTGGTGGGACAAAATTAAAAAAAGTTGGAGTGAGTCTTAAAATTAGCAGCCTTGGGAAATCCCCAAGGCTACGCTGCGTTTCAGAAGAAAAATCTTGCATCCATTTGATAAAAGAGGAGAGAAATACAATGAATTGGCAGGAGATTACGATACAGGTCAGTCCGGAAGCGGAGGAAGCTGTTTCCGGTATTTTATATGAAACCGGTGTCAAAGGTGTTAGCGTGGAGGACGATACGCTGCTGGAAGAAGCGAACCGCATGACCCATGAATGGGATGTGTTGGATGAGGAAGTGGCGCAGCGTTATCGCCGGGACACAGCGCTGATAAAAGCATATTATCCACCGGACTGTTCGATGGAAGATGTGAAACAGCGGATTTTGGAAGGTGTGGAGCGGGCAAAAGAATACCTGGATATTCCGGTGTTTGAAATAAAGACCACTGATGTGGCGGAAGAAGATTGGGAAAACAATTGGAAACAATATTATAAACCTGTACCGGTGGGAAAGAAAATTTTAATAAAACCTTTGTGGGAAACATTGCAAAAAACAGAGAGGAATGTTATAATAGAACTTGATCCCGGAATGGCATTTGGTACGGGAACGCATGAGACGACCAGAATGTGCCTGGAATTGCTGGAAAAATACGTCAGTCCGCGCAAATGCGTGTTGGACGTGGGGTGTGGAAGCGGAATCCTTTCCATTGGCGCAGCAAAGCTGGGTGCAGCAGAAACCTTTGCTGTCGATATTGATGCAAACGCGGTGCGGATTGCAAAGGAAAATATACAGGTGAATCATGTGGACCAGAATATCCAAGTGGTATGTGGTGATTTAACGGATAAGGTGCAGGGAACATATGATATTGTCGTTGCCAATATCATTGCAGACGCCATTATCAAGCTGTCCTCCTCCATTGGACAATTTTTAAAAGAGGATGGGATTTACATCACTTCCGGCATTATTTTAAACCGATTGGACGACGTAGAAACTGCATTGCAGGAAAATGGGTTTAAAATCAAGGAAATTTTGCGGGAAGGTGACTGGGCAGCCCTGGTCAGCGTGAAAGAATAACAGGAGTGAGAGCAGGCATGAGCAGGTTTTTTGTTTTGCCGCAGCAAATAGACGGCAGCACAATCCGTATCGAGGGCGGCGACGCGCAGCATATTGGAAAAGTGCTCCGGCTGAATGTGGGAGATAACATTACCATATGCGATGGCGCGGGTAATGATTATCAGGCAGAGATTTGCCGGATTGAAAAAAATGAAGTGCTGAGCCAGATTATCAGCCAGACCAAAGCGGATACGGAGCCACAACTTCGAGTCGTGTTATACCAGGGAATCCCGAAAGCGTCTAAAATGGATTTTGTGATTCAAAAAGCGGTGGAGTTGGGCGCCATGGAGATCGTTCCGGTCATAACGAAGCGTTCTGTTGTCAAATTAGACGCCAAATCCGCCAAGGGGAAAGTGGAACGATGGAACAAAATCGCGGCGGAAGCGTCCAAACAATGTAACCGTGCGGTCATTCCAAGTGTCGCGTCGGTGGCAAAATTGGACGAAGCGCTTTCCCACATGCAGCAGCAGGAACTGAAGCTGGTGCCGTATGAAGTGGAAGAAAAAACGGGATTGCGCGATGTGCTGGAGCAGAATCCGCATGTATCAAGCGTTGGGATATTAATTGGACCGGAGGGTGGATTTGACCAGGCGGAAATAGAAAAAGCGCGGGAAGCGGGACTATTGCCAGTGCGGCTGGGCAGAAGAATTTTACGAACAGAAACGGCGCCGCTGGCAGTGATTTCCGCATTGATGTACGCTTATGGAGAAATTAATTGAATGTTGGGAGTGGAAAAGATGACAGATGAACTCAAAAGAAAAGTGCAAGAAAAAAAACGGAAACGGCTGGAAATAAAGCAACAGGAAGAACATATTACCAATTTAGTCATGACGGCAACGGTGGAAATTCTCTGCCTACTGATGGGCTTAACGCTTATTTATCGCGCGTATATGGGATACTTGACTGTAAACGGGATTTTAGCAGTACGTGTTATTATGATTGTGTTGGGCTGTGTCTGTGCGGCACTGGCAGTTGTGCTTTTCGTTGGTATGAAAAAGGGAAAACGCTGGGGATTTCATGCGCTCACATGCTTGTTTGGCGCCGTTCTCTTTTTGGGAATACGGTTTGGACATCATATTGCAGGACTGTTGACAATGGTATTGGGTGAAGCGTGGAGAACACAATTATATTCCGTTTTTTCCACAAAACATTTGATTTATGGTGCGGCGCTTATTGCAATTGTTTATTATATTTGTGCGTTTATTTGGATGTTTTTCCAGAATCGGAAAATTCGGCATAACGGAGACAGACGGGCATGAAAATCATGGGGATCGATTATGGAAAATCCCGTATTGGGTGTGCTGTCAGCGATGTGTTAGGAATGATCGCAAATCCGGTAGGAACTGTGCAGGAAACATATTTTCCCAAACAAGTGCAGCAGGTCGCGAAATGGGTGGAAAAATACCAGCCTTCGCGAATCGTGGTAGGTTTGCCGCGGCATATGAACGGCGACGAAGGAGACAGCGCACAAATGGCGCGGGAATTTGCTGAGGCGCTGGAGGAAACATGCGGTATTCCCTGCGTAATGCGGGACGAGCGCATGACGACAGTAATGGCGCATAAGCTGCTGAACACGCTGGATGTGCGGGGCAGCGGAAAACGAAAACAAGTGGTGGATACCGTCTCGGCGGTCTATATTTTACAGGAATATCTGGATAGCTTGGAAAGGTCGGGAGAACAAAATGATCATTGATTTTCATACGCATATTTTTAGCAACAAGATTGCGGCAAAAGCGATTGGAAATCTTTCGGCGGTCTGTGGTATTGCACCCTATATGGATGGGACGGCGGAAGGTCTATCTGCATATATGGATAGCTGTGGTGTGGATCGGGCAGTTGTGCTGCCGGTCATGACGAAAGCCTCCCAGACACAGCGAATGAATGAATGGTTTGCGTCGATAGCGAGCGATAAGCTGATACCTTTTGGCGGGATTCATCCGGAAAACGAGGACTATAAAGAGCGTATCGCTGACATCAAAAGACTTGGCATGAAGGGTGTGAAAATGCACCCGGAGTATCAGAATTTCTGGATCGACGATGAAAAGATGTATCCCGTTTATGAAGAGATTTTGCGGCAGGATTTGATTCTGCTGGTACATAGCGGCGAAGACGCTGCCTATACGGCGCCGTTTCATTGTACGCCGAAGCGGCTGCAAAAGATGGTACGCAAGATGAGTGGCGGGAAAATTGTCGCGGCGCATTTTGGCGCACACAAGATGTGGGACGAAGTAGAAGAATATCTCGTGGGCGAAGATTTATATTTTGACACATCTATGGGAACGCAGTATTATCCTATGGAGCAATTTTTGAGAATCGTCCGCAATCATGGAGCCAATAAAATTTTATTTGCTACAGACAGTCCATGGTCGGACGCTAAACAGGAAATGGATGTCATTCGTTCCAGCGGCTTAACAAAACTGGAACAGGACCAAATTTTTTATCAAAATGCACAGCAATTACTCGGTATATAAGAGGGACTGTAACAAAATAAGCATAGAACTTATTTTGTTACAGCCCCGTTTTTATTTTGTATCTGCCATGTCTATTGGATCAGATCCAGCATTGTGTCAATAAATATCCCATATCCGCGCGTCGGGTCATTGACAAAAACGTGCGTGACCGCGCCGATAATTTTGCCGTTTTGTAAAATAGGACTACCACTCATTCCCTGGACGATACCACCGGTTTTTTCGATTAGGTTTGGATCGGTAATTTTGATGATCATGCTTTTAGAACTTTCTTCATTTGGCATGACCTTTTGAATCTCTATATTATATTCTTCCACTTCTTCGCCGTGGACAGCGCAGAGAATCGTTGCCGGTCCTTCCTGAATCATATTGCGGGAAGCGGCTTCCAGTGGTTCATGCAAAGAAATTGCTTCGGTATCCAAAATGGTTCCGTAAACACCGGCAGGTGTGTTGCCTTCTACTTGTCCCCATGATTCACCGTTAGACGCAAAGATACCTTTTAGTTCTCCTGGTATGCCGCGCTGTCCTTTGGAAATAGATAGAATCGTTGCCGGTTCTATATCTCCGCCGGAGACATTATAGACAGCGCCAACGTCGCTGTCGACAATGCCGTGACCCAATGCGACAAATTTTTGCGTTTCTGGATTGTAGAAGGTAAGTGTTCCAATACCAGCGGTGGAATCCCGTACCCATGCACCGATTTTGTACTTTCCATCGGACTTGGCCTGTGCAGGCTTGATTTTTACGTGCTGCTCTTTCTCACCGCGTACTATTTTCACATCAAACGAACCACTGCCGAAGCCATTGACTGTTTCCATAAAACTGTCAATATTTTCCACTGGTTCTTGATTATATTCCAAAATGACATCGCCGACTTTGAGTCCGGCGTCACTGGCAGGTGAAACCGTTTTTCCATCCTGGCTTTCATAGGAATCAAGCTGTATGACCAGCAATCCTTTGGTATAGAGTTTCACGCCGATTGGTTGGCCGCAAGGGATTAACGTCGTTTTGGGAACAACATCCACATTTACTGTTTTGAGCGGGACGACTCCAAAGATATTGGCAGTTGTCTGATACTGCGCGGGCATGTGTTCGGCAGTTTGTGCTGCGGCCTGGCAAACGGAAGGAAATGCTGTATAAGCGCCGTATATCGGGCGCTTCGACAAATTTTCTCCTTCAAATGTTGTAATTTGGCTAGGTGTCTTGATATAGACGACACTCAGAAATGCCAGGCAAAAAACCGCAGAAAAAAATATAATTTTCCGCAAGCGGCTTCGCTTTTGCAACCGCGATCGCCCCCTAATTGATAAAAACAAAATAATGCTGGAATGCGTGTAATTCAATCGAAATGATTGTTTTACACACTATTTAAAATAACCGAATTTGATAAGATATATCCATATGAAAAATCGGAAAAAGAACAAAACAAAGCCATGGGAAAAAGTGGAAAATAATGAAATGAAAAATGTCATGAAATTTTATATGAAGCTCCATTAAAATTAGTAAGTTAGGTGCAATTAGAATAATATGGTAATTTTAGATAAAAGAAACAAAAATAAAATCCTTCTTCTAAGAT
>CBCTHD010000009.1:0-16191 GCA_965146615.1 uncultured Clostridia bacterium | reverse complement strand
CCGATCCATTGTCATTTGCCGCCGGAACGCCTGTTTCACCGTCATAATGAGCGCCAACGATAAGTACATCGCCAGTTGGCGTCAAATCAGGTTTTTTAACAGCTATGATGTTCGTTCCGTTCGTCTCTGTGAGTTCCATTGTGCTCCAATCCAGTCTGTCATACGAGAACTCCTGTATTTCCGTTTCGTATCCAAATTCGTTAAACTTGCTAATGACGTATTGCATGGCGTCCTCATGCGTTGCATCGACAACGCTTCTGGGATATTGAGAGATTTCTTTTACCGTCTTCATCATGTTTTCAGAAAACACAGCCGGCTTGTCCGCAAATGCGTAGGTATTGTCCGCCCTAAGCGTTATGTACTTGCCGGTCAAAATACAATTGAAGAAATCCGCAGAAATATAGGTCTTATCGCCTATAAGAACAGGTGTATACTGCAGTTCGCTCGTATCGCCGTCAATCATCACCGTTTCGTCATTGATTCTAACTTTTACCGTGTGGTTGTCGCCTTGTATTGTAATGATTTGATCGTCGCTCCAATCAACCGTGTAGCCGCTGCTTTCCGCCACGAGACGCAGCGGAAGAAGCTCGGTCAAGCGCTCTCCTTCTGAAAAAGCTGTTACTGCAAAATCCTCTGCGTACGTTGCGAGACCTCCGGCAAATAACACAATTGCCAGCCCCACTCCGGTAATCTTTCTTATCCATCGTTTTTTCAAGTTTTACATCTCCCATCCTTTTTGTGTTTCAAACAGCCGTATCCCCGCTTGTATGACAGCACACTAAATGCACTGCCTTTTGTTTTAAAAAAACATTTTCTTCGCAAGATACTTCCGTATTACGGTAGTTTTATTTTATTATACAAAATTAATATTTATTTGTCAATAGTATATAATGATAAAGATAAAGAAATAAAATTTATATGGTGATAAATATGGATTATTACAACGAAAAAGAATATCAAATGTTCATTATTAAGATCGGGTTAAAAGTTGGCTACTATAGAAGATTAGCAGGTATGACACAGGAACAATTAAGCGAATGTAGCGGTATGTCCTTGAACTTTATCTCGCAGCTTGAAGGTCCGAGTGCGCCATATGTCCCTTCTTTAAAATCCTTATATAAAATAAGCAAGGCATTAGGTGTTCCGGTCAATAAATTAACGGATGTTGAAAACGATTAGCGCTGCCGATTTTCACCGTTAATTTATCGTCCGTATTTCCAAACACGGATTTGTGCGGCAAATCTCCACTCGTATGGATGCGTTTGTTATCTTATTTTCAGTGTCTGTTTTACAAAAAATGCAGAAACGAAGTTTTCGTTTCTGCATTTTTTCTATTCTCAGGAGCCTTTCTCAATTGCTCCCCTTTTTTTATTCTACTACTGCGTTCATTGCACGTTGCAATACAGCAAACGCTTCTGCTCTGGTAATGGTATTTCCTCCAAGGAAGGTATTATCCTCATAACCATTGATAATCTGTAATCCAACCGCTCTGGCGACATATCCGCGCGACCATCCCAAGGAGTCCGCATCAGCAAAGGAAAGCGCTTCCTCTGATTCACCGAATCCAAAACCACGCATGATGATGGCAACCAGTTCTTCTCGGGTAACGTTGCCGCTCGGGCGGAAAGATCCGTCTTCATAACCGGTGACCAATCCGTTTTCCATTGCTGCTGCAACATAAGGCTTTGCCCAATCATCTATCGTATCTGCATCGGGACAGCTTGGCACCGCAGTTTCATCAACAGTGATTCCCACCGCTGCTACAGCAATCTTTGCCGCTTCCTGGCGGGTAATATAATCATCCGGCCGGATTTGAACTTTATCGCCTGCCGGTTCGCCGGAAACCACCTGTTTTTCTACCAGTTCTACAACTGCTGCATATGCCCAATGATTTTCCGCCAGATCTGTGAACAGACCTTCCTCGTTTTTATCATCATCGTTCTGATTCGGCGTGGTCGACGTATCCGTTTCTTTTACCAATACCTGATACGTTTTGGTTTTCCCATCGGTTCCCGTCACCACATATTCCACAATATTTGTAAAATCCTGTGCCACACCCGATTCCGGCGCTACACTTTTTCCGGTAAAAGTAATCGTTGGTACCAGTGCGGTCAAATCGGTACCAATTGGCACCTCTACAACAATCGTTCCATCCGTGTCATTAATTACACCATTCACTGCGGACTGCAGTTCTTCAAAGGAGAATTTGGTGATCGCTTTCGTTGCAGTAGTGGTGACACCACCACCGCCGCCACCGCCTCCTCCTCCGCCGCCACCGCCGCCACCACCGGTGGTGCTAGTGACAGAGAAGGATGCAACTGTTCCAACGCCGGCGCGTAAAATGGATCTATCGCCTTCCTGACGTGTCAGTGCAATAATGCCATCCGCATTTACCGTTGCGCCAAAAGTTGCATTTGAAATCGCAGAACTTGCTGTAACAGGGATTCTCAACAAATCGCAGGTGGCAGTCGTCACACCGTTTTCTCCCATTGTAAAGACTACATTCACTTTATTGCCGGAAACATTGGACGAGGTAATCGCCGCGCCCGTCGGCAAAATAGAAATATTCGATGCCGCTACGGATAATCCATTGGCCATTGTAAAATCAATCGTCCCGCCGGTAAACCCATTTTTTGTCGTATCGTATCCGCTGATAGATACCACGATATATCCTGTAGCCGATGTTGTAAAACTGGAAATGGCGCTGCCGTTGCTGTTCGTCAAGCGCGTGCTCACTGTGACCGTTTCATCGGCGCCATTGACATAATCTGATGTCGCATCCTCCACCACTTCAACCTCAATCGTCGTACTCAGCGACTGATATTGAAGTTGCAGCGTCACTTTTGTACCGATTGCCGCACTTGCGACCTGCGACCAATTACTACAGGTAACTGTTCCGTTTGTCACATCTGACTCAGTAAAAGTAACCCAATCATTCGTTACTCCCTCCAGATAAAACTTAACATTGACAATATAATCAGCAAAGGTCCAGTCCTGTTGCACTTTCATTTCATCAAAACTGGCGTCAACCGGATCAATTTTCGTAATCGTATCGCTGTCCGGATCCGGCGGCGTTCCTATAATGAAAATATCACTTTGTCCGCGGTCCATACCTTCCCCACCCGCATAGGCTATGTACTCTCCATATGGTTCATTGGAAACATCAAATGTATAAGTATACGTACCGGACGCATCCGTTGTTTCCTGCCCAACATACCAAGGCGCCGCCTCACCGGAGGATACCTCGTCCGGCGTCGCATCCTTATCCAGAATCATCAGCGTCGTTTCCTTACCTGCACTCATTCCTGAAACCACTACCGTCAGTGTATCCCCGCTGACCGTTGCCTGCACATTTACGCTGGCAGCCAATACACCGATTCCTGTCATGCAAACCATTGCTGCCACAACCAGCATCAGCCCCATTTTTCGTAATAATTGCCTCATTACCGTCCCTCTTTTCTGTTTTTTTTCGTTAGAATGTCTCATGGATATAGACTCCTTTCGCAGTCACATCGTGCCCTGTATACAGACCGCTGCAAACGATGCCATGCAAAGTATTTTTTATTATACTTTTACCATGGTATTGTTAATACCGATCCACAGTCTTACCATACCTTCTAACATTCCCAAGCATGTCTTTATTATATCCTTATTTTACCCCATTGTCAATCCCAATCCATAATGCATTTCTTATCTTTTAGTGCGTTTTCTTAAGATTTAATGTATTTTTTTATCTCAGCACTGCTAACACATAACCGCGCCGCCATATAAGAAGGGGTACTGTTTGCACATACCAAACTTTTTCGAGCAGACCGACGTCCTCTCTGTGCTGTTCCGTCTAAAAAGGATAAACAACTCCAATTTGGCGGCGCACCTCGTCCAATATCTCCATGATCCGAATACTTTCTTCCAGCGGCAGCAACTCACTCTGCCAGGCTCCCTTCCGCAGGGCGCAGAGAACCTCTTCCACTTCATATTCAAACCCATTTTTACGTAGCGGCCTTTCCACCGTTTCACAGTCCCCATCTTCTCCAAAAATCTTCATATGTTCCGCTGCATAAAACCGCGGAATCTCTATTCTCCCTTTCGTGCCTTCTATGACCGCCATTGCGGGGAGACGCTGGGAAATACCGCAGGATAAATACGCGGTAGCTTCCCCATAATCCAGCCGCATCGCCGTCATTTCATCCACGCCGGTTTCACATTTCAGGCAGACCGCCGAAATGCGCTCCGGCTTACTGCCAAGCACCATGGCGGTAACTGCCAGCGGATAAACGCCTACGTCCAGCAATGCGCCGCCCGCTAATTCCGGCGCCCACAAACGGCTTTCCGGATCAAACCTTCCCGAAAAACAGTATTGCGCTGCTATCCGCCGCACCTTTCCAATCGTCCCTTGACGGATCACTTGCTGCATTTTTTGCATGACGGGCAAAAACCGTGTCCACATAGCTTCCATGCAAAATACCCGCCGCTCCCGCGCAATGCGAAAAAGCTCTTTCGCCTGCTCTGCATTGACAGTGAATGCTTTTTCGCATAATACCGGTACGTCTGCTAGCAGCGCCTGACGTGCCAGTTCAAAATGGGTACTGTGCGGCGTTGCAACATAGACCGCGTCTACCGCACCGCTTTGTAAAAGCGCCTCGTAACTGCCAAATGCCATTGGAATATTCCATGCTTTTGCAAATTGCCGCGCCTTTTCCTCGTTGCGCGATGCCGCTGCCGTCACTGTCGCCGCATCCACTGCATCCACTGCCGCCACAAATTTTCGCGCAATGTTACCGCACCCAAGAATCCCCCATCTCACCTGCTGCACGTCTTCCATCCCTTTCTAATATATTTCCTTTATACCTTACAACCAATGGATCTTTCGACCAAACCGTATATCCCTTTAATTCTCCGCGCTCCCAAACCAGTTCCACCTCCGCGCCGCCGCGGACGCGAACCCCGCGCAAATATCCGTTCTGCCACGCAGGCGGCAGCGCCGGAAGTAAATCCACCACGCCGTCTCTGCTTTGCACCAAAAGCTCCAAAATTCCTGCTGCCGCGCCAAAGTTGCCGTCAATCTGGAAGATTTCCGGCGGATGACTGTCCAGCAGACTGTCAAAGGTAGACTGCTTCATCATCTGCCGGAACATCTCATGTGCGCGCTCTCCCCGACGCAGCCGCGCATATAGACAAACCGCCCACGCGGCGCTCCAACCGGTATATCCGCTGCCGTGTTCTATTCTGCTGTCCAGCGAACGCGCCGCAGCCCTGCGCAGTTCCGGCGTATCTTCATGAATCATTTGACCGGGATACAAGCCATAGAGATGGGAAAAATGGCGGTGTCCCGGCTCTGTCTCCGCAAACGCTTCATTCCATTCCAGCAATCGTCCATCCGGCCCCACTTTTAATATCGGCAGCCGCTGCAATGCATCGCCTGCCCGCTGTGTCAACTCGTCCTGCACGTGCAGCAGCGCGCAGCATTCCAGATAGTGTTGCAGCAGCTCCCGTGATATGGTAATATCCATTGCGCTGTCCCGCGTAACGGCCTGACGATTCCGCTTCCACAAAAATTCATTTTCCGGCGAGGTGGAGGGTGCAAACATCAACCCGCCTTCGCCATCCTCCGCAAGATAATCCAATAAAAATTCCACCGCCCCGCGCATCAGGGGATAGGCTGTATTCTTCAAAAAGTTTTTGTCCTGTCCATACAAATAATGATTCCATACATGCTGGCAAAGCCATGCACCGCCGCTTACCCAACAACTCCAATGCAGATTCCCCGCAACCGGCGCGGCGCTTCCCCACACATCACTGTTATGCGCCAGCAAATACCCCCGGCAGCCAAACTGCCGTTTCGCGCAATTTTCTCCCACTTCTCGCATACCCTCCATAAATGAAAACAGCACTTCATGGCAATCTGCCAGATTTCCCGGTTCCGCCAACCAGTAGTTCATTGGCAGGTTAATGTTCACCGTATAATCGCAGCTCCACGCAGCAAATACGTCTTTGTTCCAAATACCCTGTAGATTTAGCGGCATTCCTTGGGAGGAACCCGAGAGCATCAAATACCTGCCATACTGCAAATACAGCGCGGCAAATGCAGGATCGTCCGCACCCTGCGCAAACGCATGAAGCCGCTCCCCTGTCGGCAGCGTGGATGTGTCTCGCTGATCCAAATTTAGTTCCAGCCGCCGCATAGGCTGGGCAAACGACGTTTTATGCTCCGCTTTCCAGAGAATGTAATCCTGCTGCGCCGCACTCTGACATGCTTGCCACGCTAAAGCATCAATATTCCGGTCGGGCATCTCCCGCATTCCGCGGAAGCTGGTCATAATACTGACATAAAACACAGTCTTGCGCGCGCCTGTGACAATGATTTTATTTGCTTCTGCCGCCGCTTGTCCGTCGCTGCTTGCCAATACCGCCGTATCACACCACATGCCGCGGTTTCCCTGCACGATTTCTTTTGTCAGCCCGTCCAGTTTTTCCGGCGCCTGCTGCCGGCAAATAAATCCTTCCGGTCTCGTTTCACAGCACACTTCAAAGTGGCAGTCAAATGTGAGCGTCAAATCCCGCGGTTCCTCACTTTTCACCTCCACCGCCAACACCGGTTCATTTTTATGGACAAACGCCGCCGTTTGCATCTGCACGCCGGCGCGTGTAAACTGCGCCGTATGTACGCCCGTTTCAAGGTCCAGCTGGCGGCTTCCATAGTGCAGCGTTCCTTTCTGAAAGGTAATTTGCAGCGTCCCAACCGGCAAATAGCCATCTACATTTTCTCCCTGTACATTGCCATCCACCGCCTTCTGCGCCCCGCCATAGTCCCGGCGGCGCAGCAGTTCGCGCGCCCGTTCCAGATAGGCATAGCCCTTTCCATTGTCCTTATCTTTGGGATACCCCGCCCAAAATGTATCCTCATTGAGCGTAATAATTTCGGTATCCCCACACCCATACACCATTGCGCCTATTTTCCCATTGCCAATGGGAAGCGCTTCCGTCCATTCCCTCGCCGGATGTCGGTACCACAGTATATGTTCAATCATCTCTTTTACCCTCATTTTCCCGCGCCGCCGCGCGTATTTTGGTTTTATTGTACCACGCACTGGTCCCGTTTGCAACCATTTCTACGCGTTTTGCCCGCAGAAATTACAGCCGCTTTTTTGTGCAATTTTCCATAAAAAAAGCCCTCTTTATCCCCTGCCGCCATTTGCAGGATAAAGAGGACGTCCTCTATTTGTTCCCATTATTTTATTTCGGCGGCGCGGCCAGACCGTATTTGTATGCGGCACGCCCCAAAATCTTCTGCCATGTACCGCCCGCAAGCAGCATCAGCAACGCGTTGCAAATGCCGTGTGCCATATCCATGGAAAAGCTCGCAATGCACGCCCCGAGAAACCCTACGCCGAACGCCGCCTCGTCCAACTCCGCAAGATACCAAAGGTTCATCACCCAACCGAATACCATGCCCCATAGAAAAGCGTACACCAGTTGCGGTACTTTTTTGCGCATAACCCAGGTATGTCGCAGCAATCCCGTGACATAGCCCATCATACCCCACAAAAACATTTGCCACGGCGTCCACGGTCCCTGCCCCAAAAACAGATTGGACGCAACCGCCGCTATTGCGCCAATCATAAATCCGCTTTCGCCGCCCAGCACCAGTGCGGACGCCATAATCACAAAGGACGTGGGCTGTACGCTGGGCAATGGCGCGAACGGAACGCGGCTGACCGCCGCAACCGCCGCCAATACACCGACCAACACCACTTCCTCCGTCTGCACCTGCCGACCCTCAAACCGTACCAAAAACGGAAGGGAACACACGGCAATCATGACAAAGCTGATGGGCAGAAATAGCCCATCTCGCTTTATCACCAGCGCCATCAGCCCGACGCACGCCGCAAAGCATGCAATTGTCAGCCATTTCTGTTTCAATGCCGTTCCTCCCGTAATTTATCATACGCCGTTGTATAAAAATAATTGTCCGCAAAAAATGCCGTCGTCGGCTGCACTGCCGTGATTTCTCCGCCAAACAGCATTGCACAGCGATCCGCTGTGCGCTCCGCAAACGCGATGTCATGCGTCACCATCAAAATCGTCTTGCCTTCCTCCTGTAGCTGCCGCAGCAAGCCTGCCAGTTCTTCCTTGAACGCCGCGTCCATGCCCTTCACCGGCTCGTCCAGCAACAAAATCGTGGGGCGCAGCAGCAAAACGCTCAGCAGCGCCGTCTTTTGCTGCTGCCCGCCGCTGAGGTCATATGGGTGCATCTCCAGCACCTCTTCCAACCCAAACCAACGCACCAGCCGCCCGATTTCCGCCGCATCATAAGCGCCGATTTCCTTTGCATAATCATAGAGTTCGCCACGCACCGTGTCATGTGTAAAATGCAGCATGGGATTTTGCGCCAAATAGCCCAACCGTTGTCCATCGTCTATTTTTACCTTGCCGCGCTGCGGCTTTTCCAGCCCCAGCAGAATCTTCAGCAGCGTTGATTTGCCCGCGCCGTTCGCCCCCATCAGCGCAAGCAGTTCTCCGCGTTGCAGGGACAAATCCAAATCCTTCAGTACAATGGGTGCTTGCTTTTCATACCGGAACGAAATACCACGGCATTCCAAAACCCGCTCCGTTTCCTGCGGGATAGGGCGCTCCTGCCGGACGCCCTGCACACCCGCTTGCCTGGCCGCTTTCAGCGTGAACGGTACGTCTCCTGGTTTGCCGCTATCCAAAAACCATGCGGACACCCGCGGCACAAACCGCCGCAGATTCTGCTCTGCATAAAGCGCGCGGCAAACCGCTTCCGGCGTTCCCTGCGCAAACACCTGCCCGTCCTGCAAAAATACCACCCGGTCTGCCGCGGCAAACAGTTCTTCCGTATGATGTTCCGCAATCAGGACGGTAATGGAAAATTCCTCGTTGACCTGTTTTAAGAACTTCAAAAACGCCTGCGCCGCCACAGGGTCAAGCTGTGCCATTGGCTCGTCCAGCAAAATCACGCTGGGACGCAGCAACAGTACTGACGCCAGAGAAACCAGTTGCTTTTCCCCGCCCGACAGCTCCTGAATTGACTTTTCCATGAGCTGCTCCATGCCGAAAAAACTCGCCATTTCTGCAATCCGCCGCCGCATTTCGCCCACCGGCACCTGCTGGTTTTCCAGCGAAAATGCCATCTCCTGCCACACGCTTCCCGCCACGCATTGCGCATCAGGATTTTGGAACACCATGCCGATTTCCCGCACCATATTTTCATCATAGCTATCCAGCGGCTTTCCCCGGTAATATACAGTTCCTTGCAGCTCTCCTGCCGGGCGGATTTCCTTTTTGAGCTGCCGCAGCAACGTCGTTTTCCCGCTTCCCGTCGTCCCGCAAAGCAGCACAAAAGCACCCGCTTCCACTGCAAGGGAAACGTCCTGTAGGACAGGGCGGGCGCCCAAAGCGTATCCAAAAGATAAATGTTCTATTTGCAGCAGCGCCATTGCAGCCATTCCTCCGTTTCCAGCCAAATTGGTATGATGATGTAAATGCCATAGAGCAGACAGGCAATAGCGAGCTTGCCGCTCCAAGCAACTGCTTCCAGCTGCGGGTATACAGAAAAAACCAATCCGCCCGACCAGCGCAGACAAGCCAGCACGATTCCCGTCACAACAAAAAAGGCACACAGCAGTGCATCTTCCGTCCGAAACCGGTACGGGAAGTAAAACGTCCGTTTCCGATAAAGTCCATAGCCGCGTGCCCGCATGGACTGCGCCGTTTGCAGCGCGTCCTCCAACGACCAGGAAACCAGCGCGCTCAGCTCCCGCGCGCCGCCCGCTATGCGCTGCCGGAAATTTCTCTGTTCCCTCCGGTATTTTAGACGGTGTACAGCATGTAGCTGCCGCGCCCGCTGCCGCAGCAAGGGAATTTCCCGCATACAAAGCAGCAGTGCAAATGTTGTCTTTTGCACGATTCTGGAAAACAAATACATCCATTTATCCGCATCCAAATATATATTTCCTGCCTGAAACGCCAGCAGTACGGACAGCAGAGACATTGCCAGCAGTCCACCATAGACCACTGCTTCCAATGTAATGGGATTTTCCCACAGGGTGAACAGCACAATCCGCCCCCGATGGGAAAACAGCGGATTCAGCACCAGAAACAGCAGCGCCAAAAACAGCAGCATTCCACCGTTGCGTTTCATCTGCCGTCCGCGGTCTAATGTTACATTCACCAACATCAATAAAACCACGGACTCCGCCAAAACCGCAGGGTGCAGCCACAACATCGGAAGAGCTGCCGTTCCTGCCAAATAGAGCAGACATGTCAAAGGGTGTTTCTGTTTCAACTGCTGTGCCTCCGTTTCTTTATATTCCACCGCCAATGTCTTTTCCCAAATCCAACGTGTACAGCCAACGCACTTCATCGCCGGCATTGAGCTTCATTTGTCCGGCGCTCCGCTGTTCAAAGGTGCCGTTGACACTCACCATCCAGCCGCTGCCCGCGCCCCGGTCAAATTCAAACAAATTGTCGATCCCTTCTATATAAACGTTTTTGCTGCCGCCGGACGACACCACCGGAATGCCCCGCTCTTTTGCCACACGCCGCAGCACGCTATACGCCGTATCACCGTCCTCCAGCGTCACACTTGTGCGGTCAATAATGGTCGTCCCGTCGCCGGGCACCTCCACCGACAAATAAACGATATTTTCCTGCGGTGGTTCCATTTGCACAGACTGCTGTTCCTCCGCCGGTTGTATCGGCGGCTGTTCTGCCGGCTTCTCTGCCGGCTGCATCTGTCCCTGCGCCGCAATGTCTCCCGTTTCCTGTGCTTCCGGCGGGGTTTGTTTTTCCTCCAGCACCGGCTGCTGCGCCGGTTGCGTTTGCGTTTCCGGTCCTTCTCCCGTCTCCGGCGCGGTTTCCGGTTGCTCTTGCGCTTCTTCCGATGCGGCCGTGGTTTCCACTGTTGCGGTGGGCGCAGCGTCCGGCTGTGTTTGCTGCGTTTGTTTGCCACACCCGACCGCAAGCAGCAGACACGCGCATAGAATCCCAATGAGCCATTGTTTTCTGTTCAACTAAAACACCTCGATCGTTGATTGGCGCAGCCGCATTCCCACAACCGCCACCATTTCCCGCGTCACCGTTCCCTGCGGGTCAAAATAACCGCCGTCTCCCTGCATGACGCCTGCCTGATATATCGTATAAACGCTGGTTTTTGCCCACTCTGAAATGGACGCATCATCTTTCAAGTCCGCGGTACCCGCTTGTTCAAACAGACCTGTGCGGTTCAAAAGCGCCGCCATTTCCTCCCGCGTAAGCGGGTCGTTGGGTCGGAAACCATCCCGTTCCGAAGGCACCACCAGCCCGTGGGAAGCAGCAATAGCAAGTTCTCCATAGAACCAGTCTGATTCCTCTACATCGTGGTAGATACTGGGCGGCTCCGTCTGCGCTCCCGCGTCTGTCCATTCATAGTTCATGATGCGCACCAGCAGCGATACAAATTCCGCGCGGGTGATAGCCTGCCGCGGCGCAAAGCTGCCGTCTGCATATCCCTTGATAATACCAAGCTGCACCGCCTGCGCAATGCTGTCCTTTGCCCATTCTGAGGCCGTGTCCAAATCGGTGATGTACCCATTTTCCGTTTCTGCCGCACCAAAGTCAAACCACCGCTGCGGCTTTTGTACTGCGGCGACAGCCAAATATCCCTGCTGCGTTGCAAGTTCGTCAACCTCTCCGTCCATCAGGTGACGAAATCTCCAAATATCCCCATTTTCTGTCACTGCAAATGCTAACATTGCTTCCAATGCAGTGATTCCGTTTTTGATAAACCGTGCATCCGTGTAAAGATCAATACCCAACGTTTGCAGCGCCAACACCACTTGAGCGGTGCTTTCACAGTTTTTATCTCCGTACAGGCTGTAGCTGCCGTCCTCCTCCTGCACATCGGACAAATACGCCAGCGCGCGATCCACCGCCGTTTCCACCACATCCTGCTCCACATATCCCGACAGTGCCTGCAAGGCCATTGCAGTGATGTCCACATTGCCGCTGTCCCCCTGTGTCAGCGAAAAGCTGCCATCCTCATTTTGATAGGAAAGGACCGCTTCCACCAACGCTTCCCGTGTCCAAAACGCGTCCTCCGGCACAGCGAATTGTTTGCAGTCCAGTGCAATCAAAGCATAAGTAGGGCCGTTTACCCCTTGACTCAACATGCGGTCACTGGTGACAATCTGTTCTATCAAATTGTATCCTTCGATGTCCTTTGGATCCTGACCGATTGCCGCTGCCGCAATGGCAATGCGTTCTATATCCGTAACCTTCCGCCAGGCGCCTTCCGCCTCCCGCACCCGTTCGTTTAACATTTCCGCTGAAACAGGGGTATCTGTCAGCGCTAAATAAATCAATTCCCAATCCGTCAAATCGGTTTGGCCGGAAAGCAGCAAGGGATACTGATTGAGGTCGCTTACCATTGCCGGCAAATTCTCAAATGCCGCAGCGTCCGTCACATCACCCTGTTGCCCTGTGACATAGTACCAGTAAATTTCATCTCCGTCTTTTACCTGGTATTCCCCTGCGCCCTGGGACAAAAATACTCCGTTTACTTTGTATATCCAACCACTCTGCGCACCATAGTCAAATTCCCGCAGCCATCCTTTTTCGTCTTTGATCCCGGACACATAAACAGAGGTGCCGCTACCGTTCGTCTCAATATTTTCTTTTCCGAGAACACCCTCCAGCAAATCATAGGGCGAATCCCCTTGATAGAGAATCGTGCTTGCAGGTTTCCGAAACGCGCCGCGCTGTACATTGGTCGCAGAAACAGCAACCTGTACACTGCCTATCGGTATATCGCTGCGCACGGTTTCCTCTTGCTGCTCTGTCTCCTGCTGCAAAACAAATATCTGCTGCTCCGTCACGTCCCGCAGGTCGAATACACTGTTTTTACCGTTTTGCAGACGTTCGTAGGCAGATAACGCATAGAGTACCTGTGCCGTTGCCATCTCGTTTGCTTCCGCATCTTCTTGTTGATACCGGAATCCGCCGCCGGCTGCCAAATGATTTGCAAGGCTGTCTAATATGGTAGTCCCCTGTTTGATAAACCGCGTGTCCTCCTGTGGGTCGATGCCCGCCGTACACAATGCGGTCAGCACCTGCGCTGTACTCATGCTGTTTTCCGTCCCCATCGCGGCATATCCAGCCGTATCCAGCTGTGCGTCCGCCAACCAGCTTATGGCTTTTTCCACCGTTGTTTTCGCCGGTTCCTGTGCCGCATGGGGCGCAAGTGCGGTGACAGCGGCGGCCGTTAAATCCACATCTGCGCCAAAGCTGTCAACATAGACAAAATAGCCCTTTTCCTTTTGCAGCGCGCACAGACGTTCTACCAGCCTGTCCACTGTCCATACAGCTTCTTCCGGCAATATGGTATTCTTGCTGTCCAATGCCAGCAATGCATAGATAGTACCATTGATGCCCTGCTGTTCCACCAAATCGCTTGTACTTAATGCTCCCATGAGATCCACGCCAGCAAAATTGCGCGCGTCATAGCCAAGCGCTCCCAAAGTCAGCACCATGCGCGCGTAATCCGTCGCATAGGTCAACTGTCCTTTTTCCTGAATGGTCTGCGTCAAATAGTCTCCCATTGCCTGCACATGCGCAGCAGCTTCTACGCCCGCTGCACCACTGCGCGCCAGAGAGAATTGGTTCCAATCCGCACCGGAGGAATACGTCCCTGTCGGTTGTTCCATCAGATAGGATTGCGCCTGCTGTATCATAACTTCCGTCGGTGTCTGTGCTGATACCGCATATGTACCAAGCAGCAATAATATGGATAAAAAGAATGCCGTTCGTTTCATCCGGCAGATCCGTCTCATAGTATAGTCTCCTTTTCTTGCAAATTCTTTTCCCAGTATATCATTATCTTTCCACAAAGTCAACTACAGAAATTCTCCCCGATTTGTCACTTTCCCGCATTGACGCAACTTTTCACCTATGATATACTAAGGTCACAATCAGAAATATGAACGGGCAGACGGTTGCTTTTTGACGAAACTCCCGAGAGGGGAATACGGCGAAAATCCATAACAGTCGCTGCTGCAAGGAGGACGCCCCTGCGGACAAATCCACCGGGTGGCGTCATGCCGAAAGGGCGCACGGGGGAGGAAGATTTCAAGCCGGAAGACCTGCCGTTCGTTTGGCACAATACCTTCTGTGAAAGGAACTACGTGCAAAAACGTCGGACGCATTTTTGCGTTATCCGGCTTTTTGGTATGCAAACACGTCATCTTCCGGTTTCCGTATAAGCCGTTTTTGCTTTTCTCTATTTCTGTTATATTATTTTCCGTTGACCCGCAAGATAGACGATTGCTCTTGTTTGTCAACGGCACCAAGGAGGATTTCTTTTATGGAACAAAAACATTCACTATTCCGCAGAATATGCCCTCTATTTGCGCTGTGCGCTCTACTCTGTACGCTTTACATGGCGCCTACAGCAGCAGAGGGTACTGTTACGGCACAGCTCGCTGTCGTAGGGCAGTCAGACAGCGGCTTTTCCTTTTTATCTGAGCCTACCGCTGTTGAGGTTGACAGTGAAAACGCCAATGTCTTTGCCGCTCTGCAGGCGTCTGGCATTACATACGAAGAAGATGACGGATATGTTACCTCTATTATGGGACAAGCTGCTGCCGGTTGGGATGGCTGGCAGTTCACCGTTAATGATTCTCTCGTTTCCGTTGGCGCACAGCAGGCCACTCTCGCAGACGGCGACGTTGTTTTGTGGGTTTATACAAAGGGCAGCAACGATTACCTCATGCCGACCTGGGAGTCAATGACAGGTTCAGCGCCGGTTAACAAAACGGAACCAACCGCATTGATTGGCGACGGAACCGGTGTTACGCTGGGGGCAGACGGTACGCTGCTGTCGCTTTCCACGGCGCCTGACTCCATCAATTATGCCAGCGTAGGCTGTGGCGGCAGTGTCTTATCCCAGGCATATTTAACCAAAGACGTGCCGCTGATTGTAAAAGAGTATTCCTTGACAAATGTAACGGGAACGTCCACCAATTTACAAATCACTTTAACGGATGACGGCATTGTGGCAGCGCCGGCGGATCCGGAAGAACCGGTGGACTTTTCCACATTTTTGTTACAGGTAGACGGCGTTGTATTCCGCCTTACTACTGTAACCTATATGCCTCCGACAGAAATCAGCGTCCAATTTGCGATTGCCAGTCAGGACGACAGCGGTTTCTCCTTTGTCGCCCAACCGTCGTCTCTCGTGATAACGAAAGAACAGACATGGACGGTTCTTGGCTCTCTTATTGCTTCCGGCACAGAATATGAAGCGACAGACGGTTATGTGACCTCCGTTGGCGGACTGGCGGCAACAGGCGCGGACGGCTGGCAATTCCATGTCAACGATACGCCCATTTCTGTCGGTGCACAGCAGGCAACGCTGAAAGAAGGCGATACGGTTCTGTGGGTTTACAGCAAAGCCTCCAACGGATATATCATGCCGACTTGGGAAGCAATGACCGGTGAAACGCCTGCAAACAAGCAGCAGCCGGCGGCACTCATTGGGGACGGAAGTTCTGTTACGCTTTCCGATTCGGAAACAAAACTGACGCTTGACCCCACGCCGTCCGCAATAACCTATGCCTGCGCGAGCGCAAGCAGTGAAATGCTGGCGCAAAGCTGGTTGACAGACGGTGGCGATGCACTCTCTTTAAAAACCTATACGCTTGATAACCTTTCCGGTGAAGATACCAATTTACAAATCACTTTAAAAGACGATGCATTCTATCTGTCGCCGATAGATACGACGAAAGCAGTAGATGTGAAACAATTTAGCCTACAGGTCAATGGTGTGAACTATCGTGCAGTTTCCATCTCCTACCAGCCTGTCCCGGCAATGCCGACGCCTACTCCGACACCCACGCCCGGTTCCAATGCTTCCGGCTCCTCCGGTGGCAGCAGCCGTCCCAGCAGTAGCAGCAATGGAGGGAGCAGTGTGGTAATTACCGCTCCTGAGACAACGCCTGCGCCGGACACTTCTGCTGGTGGCTATCCCCAGCCGACGCCCGCCGTCACGGAGTTTTCGGAATCGGATTGGTTTTATGCCCCGACTATAGCGCTGATGGAAAAAAATATTATTAAAGGCGATGCCGATACCGGCGCCGTACGTCCGAACGACACCATCAAACGTGAGGAAATTGCTTCTCTTCTGGTGGCTGCCTA
>CBCTHD010000008.1:0-17047 GCA_965146615.1 uncultured Clostridia bacterium | reverse complement strand
GGACAAAATGCCTAAGGCGCATATTGACCGCCGCGACATGGAGTATTTGTATAATGACGGAGACCTGTATTATTTTATGGACAGCGAGACCTATGAACAGCTGCCGCTGGGAACAGACCTGCTGGAAAATTCCCTGCCGTTCTTGAAAGAAAATATGGTTGTCAAAGTGTTGTCCTTTAAAGGCAGCGTGTTTGGTGTAGAGCCGCCAAACTTTGTGGAATTGGAAGTGGTTGAAACGGAACCTGGATTCAAAGGCGACACGGCGACGGGTGCAACGAAACCGGCGAAACTGGAAACCGGTGCGACGGTTAACGTTCCGTTGTTTGTGGAACAAGGCAATGTCATTCGCGTTGACACCAGAACCGGAGAATATATGGAACGTGTGTAAACCGTGATCTGCCGCCGGTAAGGCGGAGAAAGGAAGGGCGCTCGTATGAGTTATTTATCCGAACGTATTGCTTATCTCAGAGGACTTTCAGAAGGAATGGGTATCCCGGGGGATACAAAGGAAGGAAAAATGATTGCGTCTATCCTTGATTTTCTCGATGACATGGTGGAAGAGATTCAATTCAATCAGGACATGCAGCGGGATTTTATGGAACAAATGTCGGAGGCGCTGGAACTGGAAGACGACGAATTACAAGATATTCAATATTTTGATGTTACCTGCAATCAGTGCGGGGAAGTGTTTGCGGTAGATGAGGATATGCTGCAAAACGAGACCATTCAATGTCCAAACTGCGGTGAAAAAATCGATATCCAGATTGAAGAGGATTTTGCATGTGACGATGATTGTGACTGCTGTCACGGTCATGACAATGAATAAGAGGAAAAGACTATAAAAACGGTGAAGAGAGACAGCATCTTTCTTCACCGTTTTTTTTGTGGGGACGCGCACTGCAAAAGAGACTGCATACGAACTTTTCGAAAGATACCGGAATTGCGAACAATATGTGAACAATTTTGAAAGAACTTGAAATCTGTATATTGCTGTGCTACAATAAAAATTAAGGGCATGGAGGCCCTGCTTGTTTGAAAGGTTATGGTAGCTTCCTAAATAGTTCCAAATAAGTTTTAGGAGGAATGGTGATGAAACCAAATTTTGAAAAGGGCGGCGTATGTCCATGCTGCGGACGGCACTGCAGCGTGGATAACTTGCACTGTCCAAAAGGCAGAAACTATTTCGGTCTAGAAGATACCGGTGCGCAGCATGATAGACATCGACATTTCTATGACGATACGACTGTTGACGGCAAGGCGATCACTATGATGCTTCGATGCGGGCATTTTCTGCATCACAGTGCGGGGGAAGAACCTATATCGCTGTCATGCCTTTCAGAAGAAGAAAAGGCGGTACTTATTTCACTTTTGAACAAATGCCTGGAAAGCTGGAAGCATAATTGATGAAGAAATAGAATGGAGGATGAGCAATGAATCATAAGAGAAAAGCACTGGCGGCGATATTATGCGCTGCATTATGGACGGCGCCCGTCATGGGGCTTGCTGCGGAAAAAGACGTCAATATTTCATTTATTGTGGGTGAAAACAAAGTTCTTATTGACAACACGGAGATAGAGGTCACAGCGCCATACATCGTTGACGGTACCACGCTTGTGCCGCTCCGCGTCATCAGCGAAGGTCTGGGAGCAGAGGTTGACTGGAATGCGGAAAACAATACGGTAACTGTTCAGAGCGACGACAAGGTGATTACCTTGCAGATCGGCAGTATGACTGCGACGGTAAATGGTGAGTCGTACGCCCTTCTTGCCGCATCGGAGCTGACGGGTGATACGGCGATGGTGCCCATCCGATTTATTTCGGAAACGCTTGATGCAAATGTAGGCTGGGAAGGAGATAGTATGCGAGTGACGGTTTCCAAACAAGCGGATGTGTCTGCACTTGCAAAGATTGACAACACGAAATGGAACTACAACGCGGAAGATGGCGTATATTGGCAGGTTGGCATTTCTTATTGCGCCAATCCGGCAGACACACAGTATGAAACGTTGGGAATCTTTGTTCCGGCGCAGTATATGACTGCTACAGACAATGGAGATGGAACGTTTACCTGTGAAATCAATAAAGACGCGCAAATCGGCGATTATACCGCGGAAACAGCGCCGATTGTGATTCCAGTTGATACACCGGGTTATTCGGCGATGAAAGCGCCTACCGGTTATGTCAGCGGCGTGAAAAGCTATACGGACGCAGGCTTTGTCTATGTGAATGCAGGTTGCCGCGGCCGGGATGCGGGCGCGCCGACAGGTGTGACCGATTTGAAGGCGGCGGTAAAATATATTCGCTATCAAAATGGCACAGTTGCCGGCAGTACGGATAGAATTTTTACCTTTGGCATGAGCGGCGGCGGTGCACAGAGCGCGCTGATGGGTGCGACGGGCGACAGCGATTTGTATACGCCGTACCTGAAAGCGATTGGCGCTGTCGAGGGATACAGCGATGCAGTGGCAGGTTCCATGTGCTGGTGTCCGATTACCAATTTAGATTACGCAAACGAAGCGTATGAGTGGAATATGGGCGTTACCCGCACAGATTTGGACGAAGAAATGCAGCAATTATCCGATCATATGGCGGAAGCATTTGCGCAGTATATCAATACATTGGGTTTGAAGGACGCAAACGGAACGATTTTGACACTGGAGCCTTCTGAAAGCGGTATCTATATGGCGGGCAGCTATTATGACTATGTCAAGAGTGAGATTGAACGATCACTGAACAACTTCCTGAGTGATACCACCTTCCCTTATACACCGCAGCAATCAGGCGGACGCGGCGGCATGGGGACGGGCCGTGAGGATAATAGAGAGATGGGAGAACGCGGACCGATGACGGACGATATCAATTTTGAGGAGTTGGACGGTATTCAGCGCATTGAGCCCACAACTGATTCACAGGAGTCAGTCACCTATCAGACGGTGCAGGAGTATATTGATAGTCTGAACAAAAACATGGAATGGGTAACATATGACAGTGCTGCAAATACTGCCACCATTACAAGCGTTGAGGATTTTGTGACAGTGTGCAAGAATGCGTCAAAGAGTGTAGGCGCTTTTGATGATTTGAATGCGACACAGGGCGAAAATATACTGTTTGGCTATGGTGATGGACAAGGCGCGCACTTTGATCCGATTATGGCGGCGCTGCTTCAGGAAAATGAAACCTATGGCAGTGCCTATGCGGCGGATTTGACAAAGACCGATAGTCAGGGAAATACGGTAGATGTCCGCATGAATATGTACAATCCCATGTATTACATTGAAGATTATTATGCGGGATATCAAACAGCAAATGTTGCGCAGTATTGGCGTATCCGCTCGGGTATCAATCAAGGGGATACCGCCCTGTCAACCGAAATCAATCTTGCGCTTGCACTTGCAAATTATGGCGTAGATGTAGATTTTGAAATGGTGTGGGGCATGGGACACGTCACGGCGGAGCGTATCGGCAATTCAACAGATAATTTCATTGCATGGGTCAATGCATGTTTGCAATAAAGGCTGAACATAAAGTAAAGGAAGGAAAACGATGGAACCATTGAAACTGGTATATCCGGCAAAGGTGCACCAGGATAAAGCAGAGGCGTTTAAAAAGGAATTTCTGGCACATGGCGAGACGGTTATAAATGGCAGTGCACTGCTGGACCAAATGGACTATTTGCCATGGCTGGAATATATTAAGAAAAACAACGATCCCCAGACGGTGAGTAAAGATTGGGTGGTGAGCAGTACGTTTTTTGCTGTGCGGGAAAGTGATGAAGAGATTGTTGGTATCATAGATGTCCGTCACAGCATTGACAATCCGTTTTTATCCCAGTACGGCGGTCATATCGGATATTCGGTCAGACCCAGTGAGCGGCGCAAAGGGTACGCTACTGAGATGCTGCGGCAAGCGCTTGCGTTTGCGAAAGAAATCGGACTGCGTAAAGTCATGTTGGGGTGTTACTGCGATAATACGGCGTCGAAAAAGACGATGGAAGCGTGCGGCGCGCAATGGACAGAAACAAAGTCATATACCGATGGAAATCTGATGGATATTTATTGGATAACCATGTAATTGAAACGGAAAAAATGACGCAATATTTCTGTGTGCGGCATTGCCGCGAAAAGACAACAGTGGAATTGATTTCCGCTGCTGTCTTTTTTTTCGGTTGAAACCATCTAGCGATTGTCTGGAATTGTTTGTTTGAGAAAATGATTGAAACCCTTATGAAATAAGGAAAATAAAAGGACAAATTCAAGTTTTGATACAGCATTTTAGGTATTGATTCTTGTGTTGAGGAACAATGATATGTATAATAGAATTGTACAGGATTCATCGAAAGGAGGGGATGCAGTGAAATGGCGAAAATTGTTTGAGTACATAACAACAGGACTGATTACGGCGGCTTTGACAGCGGTCGGGACGGGCTGTGGGCAGGATGAGAATGCGGTGCAGCAATTTTCGTTTGAAGGATACCCCATCGGCGACGGTGCAAAACTGACCTATTGGTGCGGATTGAATGGAAATTTGACGCCGAGCACGGATTCTCTGGGCAACACACCATATGCGAAAAAGTTGCAGGAGGAAACAGGGGTCGAAATCACGTATCTTCATCCGGCAAAGATGATGGAGACGGAAGAACTGAATCTGTTGTTAGCGTCGGGAGACCTACCTGACATTATTGAGTACGATTGGTACCATACATCGGGAGGACCGGAAAGTGCGATTTCCGGTGGGTATATTCAGCCACTCAATGACTTGATTGAGGAAGAAGCGCCGAATTTGAAAGCATATCTGCAGGAACATGCAGAAATTGATAAAATGGTGAAGACGGACGAAGGTCATTATTATGTGTTTCCGTTTATTCGCGGTGATGAAAGTTTATGTGTATATCAAGGGCTGATGCTGCGGGGCGATTGGCTGAATGAGCTGGGACTTGATGTACCGGAAACCATAGAGGAATGGACGCAGGTGCTGCGTGCGTTTCGGGATCAGAAAGGCGCCAACGCTCCCTATGTTTATACGGATACGGATGTATTTGCGGGAGGCGTTGGTACGCAAACCGGGTATTATTTGGAGGAAGGTCAAATCAAATATGGACCTATGCAGCCGGAATATTTAGACTATTTACGGGCGATGAAACAGTGGTATGAGGAGGGGTTAATTGATAAAAACATTGCGACCCTGTCGAATACGGAGAACATGGAATCGCTCCGTAACGGCAGCAGCGGTGCAACGTTTGGCTGGCTGGAGAGTACCATGGGGAAACTGAATATAGAAATGCAAAGCAAAGACCCGGCATTTGAATTGATTGCGGCGCCGTTTCCGGCAGAGGAGAAGGGGAAAATACCGGAGTTTGGTTATCGGGACGCAGCATATATGTCAAAAGGAAGCGCTGCGATTACAACGGCTTGTAAATCATCGAGAATTGCCGCCCGTTTTTTGGATTTTAGTTATAGTGAAGCGGGGAGGATTTTAAACAATTTTGGTATTGAGAACGAAAGTTTTACCTTGCAAGACGGTAGGATAACGTATACAGATGAAATTTTGCATAATCCCGACGGACTTAGCGTTGGAGAAGCGCTGGCGCGCTATGCGCGGTCGGCTTATAGTGGACCTTTTGTGCAGGACAAAGAGCATGCGGAATTGTTTTACACATTGCCGGGCCAGCAGGAAGCCATGCAGACGTGGGCGAATAACAACGGCGACCAACACATGCTGCCGTACATATGTGCGACGGCGGACGAAAGCTATGAAATCGGCACCATTGATAATGAGGTAGAGTTATATCTAAAAGAGATGACTTTAAAGTTTATCATGGGGGTGGAACCGCTGGAGAATTTTGAAGCGTTCCGGCAGGGATTGCGGGACTGCGGTATTGAGCGGGCGCTGGAAATCCGGCAGCAGCAATACCAGCGGTATCAACAACGGTAAAGAAGGGCGAAGAAGGGATGGGAACAATGATAAGAAAACAAGTAGCTACACTGCCTGCCGCGTTTTTTTGTCCGGCTGCGCTGGGACCGCCGATACGGTATAGAATCATTTGAAGTGAACTTGCGGAAACGATGCTTTTTTGTCAGGTGCATTTTCCGCACAAACGGACATTGGGGAAGAGGGCATGAAGAAGAAAGGAAGGAAACTGTGATGAAAAAATTTGTATCTATCCTATGTACCATGGCGCTTCTGATTAGCTGCTTTGGGCTTACCGGAGCGGCGGCAGATAATCTAAAAACAGAGTTTGCCAAGGTGCGTGCCAACATTGTGGAATATTTGCTGGATCAGGAATATGCGGGCACATCGGAAGAAACCCAAAAGATTTATGACAATCGCGTTGATGGCTTTGTAAGACAAGCGCAGGAATATGCGGCGAGCATGAGCAAATTGACGACGGCGGCAAGCCTTTGGGACGATACGGACAACGTTGGAGACAACTTTGATCGCCTAACCATTATGGCAAAAGCCTATGTATTGAGCGGATCGTCGCTTAAGGGAGACGCGTCGCTGCTGAACGACATTATTGCAGGAATGGAATATGTTTATGTCAACCAGTACAACGAAAACACTGCTGAAATCGGAAACTGGTGGAACTGGGAAATCGGGTATGCAAAAAAGTCGGCACAGCTCGTAGCACTGATGTATGACAGTCTCTCGTCTACGCAGGTGGAACGGTATTTGCGCGGCGTACGGAAATTTTGCCCTGATCCATACATGAATAACTATAACAACGGCGGCTCTCTCAGTACGGGCGCGAACCGCACGGATGTTTGCTATTCCATTATTATCGAAAGTGCATTAAAAGAAGATGAAGAGCGCTTGCGTGAAGCGCTTTCGGCGTCACTGGAGGTACTGGATTATGTAACGAGTGGCGATGGTTTTTATGAGGATGGCTCTTTTATTCAGCATGGAACGGTTGCCTATACCTACAGCTATGGCGATGCGCTGATGAACAGTCTCACTTTGAATTTGAGCTTTGCCGGTGGAACGGCGTTTAACGTAACGGATGACCCTCTGTTGGAAAATCTGTATAATGCCGTTTATATGTCTTATGAACCGCTGATGTATCGCGGCGCAGCGTTTGATATGGTGCGCGGCAGAGCAGTATCCCGTGCAAGCAATGGACACGCCAATGCGCAATCGGTGACGAATAGTATTTTGCGCATTACAGAATTTGCGCCAGAAGAGCATGCTGCCTATTTCAAATCTTTTCTCAAATATCATGTGATGAATAATACAGTGACAGATTACATATCGTCGGCGACCATTCATAATCGGGTGCTCATGAAAAACATATTGGATGACCCGGACATAGCGCCGATAGACGAGCCGGTGTACAACAAGATTTATAACAGCATGGACCGCGTAGTGAATTTCCGGCCGGGCTGGGCGGTTGGGCTGGCGATGAACTCCTCTCGGGTTGCCCGCTATGAATCCATCAACGACGAAAATATCAAAGGATGGTATCAGGGCGAAGGCACCTTGTATCTGTACAACAACGATGAAACCCAGTATGACGTTGACTGGTGGGTGACAATTGACCCCTATCGGTATCCTGGTACTACGGTAAGCAGGAAACTGCGGACGGATTCCAGCGGTACAGGCACAACGGGCGTAAGTACACAGTCGTGGACTGGCAGTTCCGGTATGGACGATATGTACAGCGCAAGCGGTATGTCGTTGGAGGGCTATGACAGCACGTTGACAGCGAAAAAATCCTGGTTTATGTTTGATGATGAGATTGTGTGCCTGGGCGCAGGAATTACCGCCAACGATAATGCGACGGTGGAAACCATTGTGGAAAATCGAAAGCTGTCGGATGCGGGTAACAACACGATTTTAATTAACGGTTATGAGTTGTTGACAAGTTTTGATACGGAAACTACCTTCCCAAGCGTTACTTGGGCGCATATGGAAGGCAACGTAGAGAACGCGGACATCGGGTATTATTTTCCGGTAGCGACCAATATGTACGGGTTGCGCGAAAATCGTCAAAATAATAGCTACGACATCAATCCGGCGCTAACCAATGATACGATTTATAACACCACATTCTTTACCTTCTGGTTTGACCATGGTAACAATCCGAAAGGAGAATCCTATGCCTATACCATGCTGCCCGGTATGACGGCGGAGGAAACAGAAGCGTATGCGGCAGATCCGGGCGTTACGATTTTGGAAAATTCCACAGAGGCACAGGCGGTGACAGATGAAAACCTGCACATTACGGGCATTAATTTCTGGGAGGAAAAAACAAAGACTGTAAATGACATAACCTGCAACACCAAGGCATCGGTTATGGTAAAACAGACGGATACAGAGTTGAAGGTCACGGTATGCGATCCGACGCAGGAACAGACCTCCAACATTGAGCTGTCTATTCCGGGCGAAGGCTATCGTATTGTATCCATCGACGACGGTATGACCGTCAAACAGAGCAACGGAACGATACAAATTAGCACCGATGTGTACAATGCTAGGGGAAAAAATTTCACTGTTACATTGGAAAAAACAGCGAGCACAGGCGAAGAAGAAGTTGCAGAATATGATTCTCGCATTGCGTCCAGCATCGTACTGCTGGAGGGGAGTGCGAACGCTATTGTGTATGGCGAAAAGACTGTAATTGACCCGGCAGACAGCACTGTGGTGCCATGCCAGAAGGATGACCGCGTTTATGTACCGCTTCGCTTTTTAGCGGAAAGTCTGGGTGCGACTGTTACCTGGGACAACAGCACCGAGACGGCGGCGGTGGAATACGGAACGACGGAAATGACAGTCGATACCGTCCGCCAGACCATTTCCGTAAATGGTAGTATAACAGAAGGACAGGTGATGATGCGCGGCGACAGAATCCTGGTTCCGGTGCGGCTGGTTAGCGAATCCTTTGGAAAACAGGTTTACTGGCACAGTAAAGGACTGATTGTGGTCGGCGACAGCGAAAAAGTGTTTAATCCGGCAACGGAAGAAAATATGATTGATAGCCTGATTGGGAAAATTTTAGGTTAGGAGAGGATGGAAATGATGAAGAAAAGAACAAAAGGGATTGTTTTCTGTATCATCTGCACTCTGCTGTGTGCCGGACTTTATCTGCCGGCGTCTGCGGATATCGGAACGGAGTCGTATGAACAAACAATGATGGTACTCCAGCGCGTAGGCATTTTGGAAGCGGGTGTAACCGGCAATGCTGGCGACGCGGTTAGCCGTGCGGAATTTACTGCGCTTGCAGTGCGCGCGATGGGGATTGATACTACGTTAGTGAACACCGTTGGAAGCGGTTTTACGGATGTGCCGGATGCGCACCCCTATGCGGGTGTGGTAAAACAGGCGCGGGAACTTGGCTTAATTGAAGGCAACGGAAACACCATGTTTTATCCGGACAGCAAGATTTCCTATCAAGAGGCAGCAAAAATTCTGGTTACTGTAACGGGATATCATCGGAAGATTTCCGGCAACTCGATGACTTCCTATATGGCAATGGCAAACCAAATTGGAATTATGCGCGGGACGGGTACCCTCAACTATTCTATGGCGGCGCGCCGCGACGTGCTTTATAAAATGCTGGAAAACACACTGGATGTGGAAGTGCTGAAGCAGACAGGATTCGGTACCGAACAAACCTATGAAAGTAAAAGTGGCGAAACTGTCATGAGTGAATACCTGAAGATAGGCAAGTACAAAGGGATTGTCACCGCAACGCCCAGCACCTCCTATAATGGCACCAGCAATCTCAAAGATGGACAGATTGAAATTGATTCTGTGACCTATTCTGTAAGCTATAACCGCAGTCAAGTGGATAGCCTGTTGGGGTGGCAGGTAACTTACTATGTCGACATTTCTGACCCGACGGAGGAGTATCCTACCATCGTGCTGCTGCTGGAAAATATGTCGGACGACCGGGTATTAAATGTGAGTGCGGAGGACATCAAACCGGACACAACGGCTAAAATGCTGTATTACTATACTTACTCGGACAGCGGCGCAACACACAGTCAGACGGCGCAGATTGAACAGACCGCAAACGTGATTTATAACGGCGTTTACTGGGGAAAAGCGCATATGCTGGAGGCGAGCGACCTACAGCCCTTGACAGGCAGCGTGACACTGGTGGATACGGACAGCAACGGCAGTTACGATCTGGTGATCATTGAAGATATTCTCACCATCGTAGTGGAATCGGTAAACACTGAAGAACGCATTATTTCCGATTATTATAAACGTATCAATTTGACACTGGATACCAGTGAAGAACTGTACATTACGAGAAACGGCATGTCCATTGAACTTAGCGATCTCAAAGCATGGGATGTGCTGGCAGTGAAAGAAGACAAGGATAAGACCATAGCAGAAATTGAGGTCACCAGTAGTAAAATTAGTGGAACCGTTACTGCTGTCGGCGACGATACCCTTACAGTGGAATCGCAGGAAGTGGAGTTGGCGGAAAGCCTGAAGCAATTCCTGGACACCACCACGGAAGCAAAATATCAGGTATCATTAAACGATGCAGGTAGCTTCTATCTGGATAGAGACGGTAAAATTGCCGCGGTAGACGTAGGCGCAAAATCCGGCTCCACCGGCACCTATGCTTATTTAATAAAATATGCCATGGGCGATGGACTTTCCACCTCGTGTGAAATGAAGGTGCTGACGGGATCAAATGAAATTCTGACATTGACGTCAGCGGCGAAGGTAACGATAGACGGCGTCACCGGTCAAAACGGCACGGCGCTGTACGAACGGTTTGAAGAGCTTGCATACGAACGTCCGGCCGGCTCCTATTCCGGTTCGGATGCAACGATTGATGCCGCATATACAAGACAGAACTATGTCATTGTCTATAAAACCAACGAGGCGGGTGAGGTGACGGAAGTGGATACCGTGATAGACAACGAGGCGGAAAACGGCAGAGGAATATCTCTTGACTATCCTACGTTGTATAAACGCTATAAATCCGGTTACAAATTCTCGTCAACCACGAACTCTTCAACCTATAACTTTGTCTATAGCGGCAGCACCATCATGTTTAATATCCCGCTGGACGAAAACGCAGACGATAAGTCGTATACTGCAATCAATGATTTTACCCATGACACATTTTTCTATGTTTCGGCATATGACCGAGTAGACGGCGTGGTTTCCGTTGTCTGCAACTTTATAGAAAGCTCCGGTGGCGACGGCGACGCGATTTCCACCAATGTTGACACCTTGAACACCATTGGCGTTGTGCAGAAGGTGACGCAGACCACCACAGATGACAATGAAACCGTGTCCAAGATTTATCTGATGAACGTCGGCAGAGAAGTTAGCTATACGGTTGTACCGGATAAAACCATTCCGGATTTGAAATTTGGCGACGTCATTGTGTATCACAGCGATTCTCTGGGACGGATTGACGCCCTACGGGTCGTGTTCCAGCCGGAAGAGGATACCGCGCCTTTCTTGAGTGGGGCAGCGTCAAGTTATGAAACCCTTTACGGTACGGTATATGAAAAGTTCTCCAACGTGGTTACCATGGTGACGGACAATTCAAAACTGGAAAATCCCACGCTGAACGATTTGGAGCCATACATGATTAACAACTTCCTGAGAATTTATCTGGTGGATATGGTAGAAGAAGAGGTCCGTCTCGCGACCACGGCTGATATTTGTGCTTATGAGACAGATCCGGACAACGCTTCCATGATGTTCATGAAGCTATATTATGACATTCCGAAAGAAGCGGTTATTTATAAGTGGAAATAAGAAGGAGGCTGGAAAAATATGCGTAGAATAACAGCGATTGTTTTGAGTATAGCCGTTGTGTTCAGCATGGCGTTTGGCGTGTTGGCAGATGCGGCAGAAGAAACTGGCTCCGACGTGACGCAGGAGGAAAGTCTTCTTGCCACGAATGCGGAAACCGACGGAGAAGAAGATGGATTAGAACTGGAAATTGGTGGGGTAGACGCCAATACCGTGACGGTTAGCGACGGAGAGTCAGAAAATCTGGCGCTGGGCAAAAGTGCGACAATGAGCTCCAGCAGCAATAAAGCCTATGAAAATATAACAGACGGTGACTTGACGACATTTGCGAATACCTATGGCAATGGTACTCAAGCACACACCGTCACCATAGATTTAAAAGAGACAACAAAATTTACGAAAGTCGTTATCTATGCGAAGAATAGTAAGAAGATTTACAGCTGGGAGGTGCAGTACAGTAACGATAACAGTACATGGAGTACAGCGGCAACGGGAACAGACAGTAGCTCTGCAGACTGGACTGGTGACAACGCACTGGAGGTCACATTTTCAGAAAAGGAAGCGCGCTATGTGCGTTTTGCAGTAACTGCAACCCGTGATGGGAGCACAAATGCTGGTGACAGTACCGGCGGCGGTAATTACAGTGGAGTGGCTATCCAATATTGTGAGATCGAAGTTTATTATGAGGCGTCTACGGAACCAATTCCCACGCTGGAATTGAGTGGAAGCTCAACAGTGAACCTGCTGCTGGGACATGACTATGAAGAACCGGGCTTTACTGCGGATGATGGCAGCGGAAATGATATTTCCTCTCAGGTGCAGGTCACAAACAATGTGAACAACAAAAAGACAGGCGCTTATACAGTGGTTTACAGCATTCCGGACTTGGAACTGTCCGTGACCCGTACTGTGACGGTCTATGCAGATCCGGTGAATGTTGCGGCTCCGAACGGCACAAGCATTGGCAATGCGTTGACCCTTAGCTACACCAACACGGACTATGACGGCGCAAACGTGACCTATCAGTGGATGCGGGCAGACAGTGCAGCGGGAGAATATAGTGCAATTGATGGAGCGACGAACAAAACCTATACGGCTCAATTAGCAGACAAGGGGAAATATCTGCGTTGCGCTGTCACATTGGGCGATGGCATTGAAGCCGTCACAACCACCAATGCCGCGCTGGTAGGGAATCTGGCGTTCGGAAAAGTCCTGACGGGAAGCAGTGGAGCCTTCCAGAATGATACGCAGAAAAGCAATTTGACGGATGGAAATGAGACGACTACAGCGCGCACGCAATACAGCAACCAGGGAAAAGACCCGGACACCGGCGCAACCATTACGGTTGACACGCCAGGTGACGCGGCTTTTACTTACTGTATTGATTTGGGCAGCGCACAGTATATGGACCGCATGGTGGTGCGTCAACAGTCGCAAAGCAGAGCCAAACTCTATGCATGGAAGGTGCAGTACAGCAACGAAGAAAGTCCCTCCACTGCGGCGGATAGTACGGACTGGACTGATGTAGAAACAACTGATTCTTTGATGGATCAAACCAGTTGGACAGAGAAAACCATTACCTTTACGCCGGTAAAGGCGCGGCATGTCCGTTTTGTGGTGACGTCCATTAATATCGGTTGGGGTGGTGTATATTATCTGACAGAAATTGAAGTTCTCAACACCCACGCGACAGAAAAACCGGTCATTACGCTCAATGGCGACGCAACTATGTCGCTGGAAGTGGGAGATACCTTTACGGACCCGGGCGCTACAGCGATTGATGCGGACGGCTTGTCAGAGATTGCTGTGACAGTGGGCGGCGATACTGTCAATACTGCTGTGGCGGGCACCTACACCATCACCTATGATGTGATGGGTTCCAATGGTGTAGCGGCGGACACAGTGACACGCATGGTAAGCGTTTTAGCGCCAAATCCTCCAGTGATTACGCTGCTCGGTGATGCGGCCCTGACAGTTTCGCAGGGAAGAACCTTTACGGACCCTGGTGCGACCGCCGTGGACGCGGACGGCAATGACATCACTTCCCGCATTGTTGTGACCGGTACAGTGGACACCACTACAGTGGGGACCTATACCCTGACCTACAACGTGACGGATGCCAAGGGAACGGCGGCGGCAGCGGTGACGCGGACAGTAACGGTCACAGAGGCAAAGCCGACCATCACACTGAAAGGTGACGCGACCATGTCAGTTGTGCAGAGCGGAACCTTTACGGATCCGGGTGCGACCGCCGTGGATGCAGACGGCAATGACATCTCTTCCAGTATTGTTGTGACGGGTGCGGTGGACACCGCTACAGCGGGCACCTATACGCTGACCTACAATGTGACGGACGCGAACGGCGTAGCGGCGGATGCGGTGACGCGTACCGTGAAAGTAGTATCAAAAAGCGTAACGCTAGCATATACATCCGCACTACCGGGTGGCGTGCTGAGTGCAAGCTATGAATATGACATCTATGACATGGATAACGGCGCGAGCTATCAGTGGCTGCGGGCAAGCACTATGAATGGTGACTATACGGCGATTGCCGGCGCGACGGGCGCTACTTACACCCTGACGGGCGCGGACGCCGGATCCTATATCAAGCTGCAAATAACACCGTACAGAAGTGCAGCGGTTGTGACAGCAAATCATGTTTCAGTAGGCAATCTGGTACTCGGCAAGAGCGTAACAGGTCTGTCACACAGCGCCAACTCAAAAGAAAACATTAATGATGGTAACGCAAGTTCCTATGCGCAGTCCTATGGCTCCACGAAGGCGGGTGAAAACTATACGTTCGATTTGGGCGCCGAATACGAGGTTTCTATGATGCGCATGTACACCCAGGGGTCTTCGGAAAAGAAAATTAAGCATATGTCAATTCAGTATACAACTTCCACTTCGGGAAATGCGGACTGGATCACAGCGCTGGAGGTAGAAATCGGTTCAACGGAAACCATAACAGAGTGCGTGTATACGTTTGACCGCGTAACGGCGCGCAGAGTGCGCTTGTATATTGGTGAAATACAGGATGAGACTTATAGCGGCGCATGGTATATTAACGAACTGGAATTTTACAATGCGCCAACCAGCGCACCGACACTCACCCTCAATGGAAACAGCACCATAATGGTGGAAACAGGAACGGAATTTGTGGATCCGGGCGTGACTGCTGTGGATGGAGCAGGTGCTGATTTGACAGATTTGGTTGTGGTTTCCGGTGACATTGTGAACACCTCGACACCTGGCACCTATACGATATACTATGACGTGACAGACGCTTGGGGCAATGTGGCAGAAACCGTTAGCCGAACGGTCATCGTAACGGAGCGCGATACGACTGCACCGGTCATTTACCTCAATGGCGCATCTACAATTCGGATTCATCAGAACAGCACCTGGGAGGATCCCGGCGCATATGCGATTGATAACGTTGATACAGACGTTACTGTTACCGTAGGCGGAGAGACAGTGAACACCGCTGTCTTGGGACAATACGTCGTGACCTATAATGCCGCGGATGCGTCGGGCAATCAGGCAACACAGGTTACGCGCACAGTTGTTGTTGTAGAAGAAGGCGAAGATATTGAACCGCCGGTCGTTACACTGAAAGGCGAAGCCGAGGTAGAGGTGTGGCAGGGCTATACCTACGAAGAGGCGGGCGCAACCGCAACCGATGACGGCACGGATGTGACAAGCAAAATTGTCATTACAGGCAGTGTAGATACGAACGTCATTGGCGATTATGTCATTACTTACAGCGTAACCGATGCAGCGGGCAACATTGGCGTGGCAACCCGTATGGTACATGTTGTGGATGAACCTGCAATTGAAAAAGATACGCGCGAACTGGAAATCGAAGGCGCCTCCAATTTGCAAGCCATTGTCAGCGATTTGATTCTGCGCATCAAAGGAACCTATGGTTCCACTATTACCTGGTCATCCTCCAATGAAAGTGTCATTCGACCTGATGGAACGGTAATCCGACCGAATACCAACACTTCTGTTATCTTGACGGCAACTATCACCAATGGCGATGAAGTGCGCACAAAGACGTTTGACCCTGTCACTGTTTTGAGGGCTACCGGCACAACCGGCGGGCCGAGCGGAGGCGGTGGTGGTGGTCACACCAGCAGCAGTACAGTTACAGGAACCGGCGGAACAACGACAGGCACTGATATTACGACCAATCCGCAGACACCGACGCAGTCCGGCAACGGAACGCTTTCCGGATTTAGTGATATGGACCAGGCGCTCTGGGCGGATTTGGCAGTTTCAGAGTTGACAAAACGAAGCATTATCAGCGGTATGGGCGACGGTACCTTTGAGCCGGCACGTGCCATTACAAGAGAAGAATTTGTGAAAATTATCGTGGAAGCGTGTGGCTTCACCTCGTCCGCCGCCACAATAGAATTTTCTGACGTTTCAACGCAGGAATGGTATTATCCCTATGTTGCCTCCGCGGCGGGAGTAGGCATTATCACCGGCATGGGAGACGGAACGTTTGGCGTGGGACGCGCCATCACACGTGAAGAAATGGCAGCCATCATTTGCCGTGCAGCGCAGGTGAAGGGAATTGAATTGAAGACAGATACAGCAAGAGAAACCTTCACCGATGACAGCATGATTTCTGACTGGGCAAAAGAAGATGTTTATACGCTTCAGCAGGCAGGCGTTATTAACGGCATGGGCGACGGCAGCTTCGCGCCGGGACAATCGTGTACGCGTGCAGAAGCGGCAAAGGTCGTTTACGAACTGACAAAATATATGTGGTAAACAGCAACAGCGCCGGCATGCCGGCGGAGGGCTGTATAGCATGAGGGGCAGCAGACGAAAATCGCTGCCCCTTTTCATGTGGTAAAATAAGCAGTCAAAATAAGCACAAAGGCGAAAATTGCGGAATTTGTTCGTTAGTTGCGTTTCTGTATGTTGCATATAGAGAAAAATTAGGTTATGATGGAGTTTAGAGGGAAAAGAAATAAAATCAGCTTATGAGGAGGAACAAACATGAGGAAAGGGATTTGTCTACTTTGGGCAGTCATGCTGTTATGCACCTGTCTTCCCGCAGCGGCTGCGGTGCAGCACCCCGGCGGAAATACGGTCTATAATGGAATGTTATCCTATAGCGCACGGGTTGTGGTGCGGGAGACGATGGAAACCAAAAAAGCAGCGGTAGCGGACGCGGCGGAAATGTCCGCGGCGGAATATGCGGCATATGTCCGCGCGGCTTTGCCGAGCAATGTGTTGACACGTCCTGCTTATGAGACGGAGGCGGCGCGCTTGGGACAGATTTACGCGGAAGACGAAGACGAGGAAT